>JAYUWD010000462.1:0-28873 GCA_043753735.1 Gemmatimonadaceae bacterium | reverse complement strand
ACATCAAGCGTGCATGTGAGACTGATTTGAAACCTTGAGTGGAGAACGAATGCGTATTCGAACAGTGGTTAGTGTGTCGCTAGTCGCGACGTCTATCGTCGGATGTCGATCGGCCGACGTTTTGAGAGGTCCCCGAAGCGCGTACACAGCGCGTCCAAGAGGTACGAGCCGAGGCGCTGACCGCGGTCGCGAATGCGGGGTGTTCGCTCGGCCTGCCTGAGGGCCCGCGAGGAGCGCGTGTAACGATGATCGAGCGCAACCAACTGCCTTTTGCGTTTCCCACGCCGACTATGGCGCAGAAGGGCGCCTCGGTTGTGCGCATGAAGGTGGCGCGATTCACTATCCCGCTCAAGGCGCCGAGAGCAGCGGGGATGCTGGCGTGTCTTGTACCGGCGAGCGGCGCTGACGCGTTCGTGTTGCAAAAAGCCGTTGCAAAGACAGGGGCCGAGGAATGGGAGAAGCTAGCTGCGAGAGCGGCCGCCGAAGGGTCATCCCGATCGTCTGACCTTGTGCGGAGCGTTGCCGACGTCCTTCTCAGCGCGACCCTTAAGTCGAAGCCTGCAGGCGCGTCATTGGTCGGCGCTGGGGTCACCAAAGTGTCGCCCGCCGGCGCGGCGCTTTTGTGGGGGGGCGATCCGCAGCAAATGCCCACGATGACGGTGACCGCCTATGGCAACATCGTGGTGTTCGATCTCAACTCGGTTATGCGATTCTTTGGAAGCTACGGCGAGTCACAGCTCCTCACCTGGGATATGCAGGTCGCGCAGCAGCAGTGGAGTCAAGATTGCGCCGAGTGGAACGGACAGATGGACGTCTGGGACGCCACCAAAGATGCGGTGGCCGCGGCTGCGAACGAAGAAGCGAACGAGCTCGAATCGCTGGCAAGCTCCATCCAAGCGGGTCTCACTGCTAGCTCGCTCGAAACTGCGAATGCTAGCTGCAAGCCGACGAACGGAAAGCAGATGTGTGTCGACTTCTTCATTACCAACTGCGCCTTGGGTCCTTTTGGCGGCGACTGCCGGGAGTTCAATCGTGATGCCGACTACGTCTCGTCTCGTGTGCAGTTGTACATCGATCCGAATACGATGAACTGGGAAGTCAAATACAACTGCTCCTCGCTGGTGATGCCGGACCGCTCACAGCCGAACGGCAACCGGGTGGTCAGCACGCTGTGCGACTCAGCGCAAGTCTTCCATCCACGCGAGGACGTGTTGACAACGTCGCCAGACGCCAACGGCTGGCGGACGGTGACAATGCACTTTCGCAACAACGCGTGTGTCCATGTACCCGATATGGGGTGCCCAGCTATTGACGCACAGATCGCCTTCCGCCCGAACGCTGCTGCACCAGGTGGTTACGAGCTCACTTTCAACCGGGACGGGTTTCCGTCGATGGGGGTGTACACACGGAATGCGTCCAACACGGGATGGGACCTCGTCAAGGAAGATCGACAAAAGACGCAATCGTCGATCGCCGCCATCTGGGCCTTGGCGGGGCAGATCCGTTCGAAGGGGTATAACTATCCCGTGCCCGGAGGGCGCCCTGCCGGCTGCTACCGATACTGACTCCGCCGTGCGCATGCGATCCACTGCGACATTCCAAACTCCCATGATGACCTTCCGATTCGCCACGCTCGTTGCACTTTCCACGGCCGTCGTGGCCCCGGCTCAGGCCCAACTGTGTCCTGTTGCGACCACAAATGAGGCGAGTTGGGCGCGGCATCAGAGTCGCGATTTTGGCATAGAGATTTCGGGACCGACCTCGTTCGTTCCTAAGGACTGGCCGAATCGCTCGGACCCTTCGGCCCCAATGTTCTCCCTGTGGGCCAACGCGGCAACGACGTTGGATTTTGTGGGCCCAAAGGATCGCACGGCGGAACAGATCCGCGGTGTTACCGGTCAGGGATGTGTGCTGACAACGGCGGCCGGCCCCGTGCGTCTCAAGATGTGGCGTCACGTGGGAGTGCAGTACAACGGCCGAGACACGACATACTTCGACGCGGGGGCCGAGATCATCTTGGCTGGTCGTCCGCCGATGTTCGTGAAGCTAACGGCGCATGACAGTCTGACGCTCCTCGGCAATCTACAGATCTTGCAGACGCTCAAGCCTCTTAAGCCTGAGCTGTAGCGGCGCCGATGGTAAGCAAAGGCCACGCACCACCCTGGCGGGTGGTGCGTGGCCTTTGGTTTTCTACGGCTTTGTGAACTCGTGGCTTGTTTAATGAGCAAACGGTGTTCCCTATAGATCTCCCACCAAGTTTTGCGCTGGATTGGGTTAGGAGAGTTTCTATGCAGACGTTTTCTACGTGCTGCAGACTGCGCTTTGCGTGCGCGTCCGACCCAGAGCGGGATACCGGCACCCCTTTCCTGAGCAAGCGTTCATCAAGGTGAGTTCGGATTCGCGTCGTGCGCGGTGCTCCCGGCCGTGCAAAAGACGCAACGTCGTGTCGCTCGGCGGTCTCGTGAATGGGGTGGCAAAGAATCCGAGCATCGGCGCGTCGCCCGCGGATCGCGGCGGACGGCCGCTTTCGGTTGGTAGTCTTCGACTCGCTTCCAGGTGTGATTCGGAGCGTGCCCGACACGGCCAGCGTGACCCTCGCGCGCTTCCCAACCCCCGAGGCGATCGGCGCGGGGCGCGGACTGTCGATGCTCCCGTTGCTGGATCGCTCGTCGTCAACTCGCGGGCCCATCGGTACGGTGCGGACGCCCTGCGTCCGACTACACGCGAGTGGGTAGCCGCGACCGTATAGGCTCGACGTGCGCGGATGTAAGCACCTTTTGTTCGTGGGTTACGTCGTCGCGGTACGGTGCAACCCCGGCTGCTGCGGCCAGGGCGCTCGCCGATTGCGGCCGTGCTCCCTTCGCGCACTCTCAGCGCCGTACTGCAATTGGCTGCGGCAGAATCGGTGACACTTGGTGTCGCGACGCTACGCGTCTTACACGCAGGGGGCTCGTGAGCCGATTGCTACTTGAGCGCACTCCATTGCTCGCATCGAAACGATCCACGATCAGTAGCGGGAGCCTAGCCTGCCGGCGACTTCGTGTCGGGCGCATGAGGTTCGAGCCAACTGGCGATGCTGGCGGCCGTTCGGTCCGCAGCTCTCCGCACTGGATCATCACCCAAGTGGGCGTACCGTTCCGTCGTTGCGACGTGCTTGTGACCCAACAGAGAACGCACCACGAGAAGTGATTCGCCGCTCGCTGCCGGCACGGACGCGAATGAGTGTCGGAGGTCGTGAAGCCTGAGCTCTTCCAACTTGGCCGCATATCGTACGGCGTACCAAACGCGTTTGATTTCTTTCAAGTGCTGCTTCGGGGTACGACCCGGTAAGCAGAACGGATTCCCCTGCACTTTGGGAAGTCCATCGAGGACAGCGGCCGCGCTCTGGCTCAACGGCCGAATACTCTTACCAGTTTTCGAGTCGGCGAGCCTGAGATGACCTCGCTCGAAATCCACTGCGTCCCAGCGCAGCGAAAGAATCTCATTCTCGCGGCACCCCGTTAGCGCCAACAAGCGTAT
This sequence comes from Gemmatimonadaceae bacterium, assembly GCA_043753735.1. Classification (GTDB taxonomy): domain Bacteria; phylum Gemmatimonadota; class Gemmatimonadetes; order Gemmatimonadales; family Gemmatimonadaceae; genus Gemmatimonas. The sequence continues at coordinate 25,354 of JAYUWD010000462.1, read as the reverse complement.
CGCTGCAACAGCGAACGGATTCGCCGGAATCGGCGTGTCCGCGGTCTTCGGCCGATGTTTCTGCTTCTCGGGAAGCTTTACTTTTCGCTTGTGTTCAGGCGCCGGCGCCAACCCCTCAAGCTCCGCCTTGGCAAGCGCGGCTCCCAAACGACCGAACTCCGCTTTGGTTAGAAACCGCTCGCGTCCCTGCTCGGGATAGAGGTCGATCCCGGCGACAGGGCTCTCTTTCGACGGGAGCGCCCCCTCAGCGATGCAGAACGCGAAAAACGTGGAAAGCCTCGCGACGACACGGTTCGCTACGTACGGCGTCTCCTGGAGCGAACGGTGCAAACGTCGAATGTCCGCGCTCGTCACCTGATCGACCTGTTTGGTGCCGATCGCCGGGAGAATGTGTTTCTTCCAGAGCCTGCGGTATTCACGCGTGGTCGCTGGCTTCCGGCGACGCTCGACCTCATCGAGATACCCAACGCTCACGTCGCGAACGGTTCGACCGGAACGCGCGCTCCGCTTGGCCTTCAGTGGATCGATTCCCTGAGTCGCACCAGACAGTTGCCGAAGCGCCTCCTCCCTGGCCTGCTCCGGCGTCCACGGACCGTAGTTGCCGATGGTGAGTCTGCGGAACTGCCTGGCGCCTTCGGGCCGATAGCCGAGCACGAAGACCTTTTTGCGTCGCGAATTGCCCTGGTCGTCAGTGCGTTCTGTGACCCGGACGCCGAAGCCTTTGAGCCTCGTGTCCCACACGAAGTAGTCGCACTCCGGTGTGAACGCGAGCGCATCGATCGTGCGTTTGGTAAGGTTTGCCGTCGCCACGGAACCTCCGTAGGAAGCCAATAGGAAGCCAGATGGGATCAATCTAGGGGAATCTTGGGGAATATCAAGAAAAAGCATTCTTCCGTAACGCGTTGACTAGGAAGCATTTGCAATCAACAGGAATTCCCGTGGTATCTCAAGGATTCTATTTCGGGAGCAGGAGGTCGCAGGTTCAAATCCTGTCGCCCCGATTGAACGAAGTGCAAGCCCTGCAACGACCTAGGTCGCGGCGGGGCTTGTTTCGTTTCGTCCTATTCGAACGCCGCGCGGAAGCCAGCCCACACACGAGATCCGTCATTAACTGTTGCAACAAAAAAAACGCCCCGCCGCGACAGTTCGCGACAGGGCGTTTCATCATCCGCACCCCGACCGCGTCAGACGCGCGCTGGGCCCATGAGGTTGCGGGAAAAAAGCGCGATCACAATCGCAACGATTGCGATGTCTCCAAAGGGCCCCACCGCAATCACGCCCTGAAAGATCAATGAGATCAGCGTCAATGGAAGCTTGACCAGCGGAAGCAGCCAGTCAGCATTCGCCGGATGAGAAAAAAATGGCATGGGGAAGCTTTGCGGAGGGTCGAATGAAGACTGCGATGGCGAAGAGTACTCCCGCACTCTCGGGGCGGGAAGCGGCGTCGCGAAGCAACCCGCGCCCGTTCGCTGGCACCTAAATCAAAAAATAAGGCAAACGAAACATTTGCATTTCCCACCGCGTGCGCTGTTTTCCCATGGCGTGAGGTACTCGGTTGAGCCCGATCATATTCTTGTGATATGAATCGCTCACGCGTCTTCCCGTCGCTTGTGCTGCAAATCAATGTATTGATTGGAATGATCACTTATGCGTAATGCTCTGTCGGCCCTCGAAGCATTTTCGCGTGATGCATGCGCTATCTCCGCTCCTGAGCGAGACGCGCATGCGTCTCTCGGAGGCTGGCTGGCGGTTACCAAGGCGGCAGAGCGCTTGTCGGTACTTCCTGTGGCGCATCGGGCGGCCTATCTCCAATCGCTGACTGCCTTGGTGCTGCCGCCTTCAGAGAGCCGCCCGACTCTTGTCCGTGATGGGGATCTGCCGCCGAAAGATCCGACCGCGCGGCTCGCCGAACGTTTTCGGATCGAGGCCGAAGACATGGAGCGGTCCGGCTGTTTCGAGATGGCCTTTGCAACGGTCGCGGCCATCTGTCGCCTCGTGGCACACGCCGATCTCGTAACGCGAACGCTGGCAACCGCGCATTTGGGACGCATCGCCCGACAACTCGGCGACTACAGCACTGCGCAGGACTGCTACTCCTGTGTCGTGACCGAGGCGGCGCGAGAACGCGACCAGCCGCTCGAGGCCATGGGGCTGTTGGGTCTTGGCGCCTTGGCACGCATGAAAGGCAATCGGCCGGAGGAGCGGCGACTCTACGACGAAGCGTTGACGCGTGCCTCCCCAGGCGGCATCACGGAGCGGTCGGCACGCCAGGGTCTGATGAACGTCGCGATCGCAGAGGATCGATTGGCCGACGCGTTGTTGCATGGCTGGCGGGTGTACGATCTTGCCGAAGAAGGGGGCGAGGTCCAGGCCATGATCCTATCAAATCTTGCGCTCACCGCACTGAAAGCCGGTTTTGTCAGTCCGGCATTGCAAGGGTTTCTACACGTGCTGTCGATGACCGGTGTACTGCGCATCCGAATGCTCACATTTGGGAACGCGCTGCGCGCCGCCGCGCAGCTCGGGGATCGCGCGCGCATGAACGAGCTCGAGTTCGTGGCGCTCGACGAGGCCGATCGCGCCAATGTGCCTTTTGAGGTCGCGAGCTTTTTTCTGTCTGCGACGGAAGCGTGGTGTGCGCTTCCGGACATCGCTGTCGCGCTGCGACGACTCGCGCGCCTTGAATCGTTGGTGGCCGAACACCAGTTCCACGAACTCGCGATCCGGGCTGAATCGCTGCGAGCGCAGTTTACCACGGCTGCTCGCTCAGCAAAAGCAACGGCGCGGTCCCCGTGGAACGCACCGTCGGAGACTGTGTGGGACGAGCAGGTCACCGTCGGCATCCACCGGTTGGCGTGCCTCCGGTCGTAACGCCCTGGCACTAGTGCCACGGGATATGGTCCTTCCGCGCAGCGCTATCCAGTGGCATTGTCGATTGCGACGGATCGATCCCGGTTGGACTACTGCCGCACGCCGCGACGACGGTGCTGGTGAGGAGAGCTGCGACAGTCAAGAGGCGACGAACACACATGTAAGAGCACTCCGTTGAGGGGACGCTCCTTGATATACTCGTCCATACACTCCCACCATCTCGCCTTGGGAAACGACTGCACCGCAGGGGAAGCGGGCTCTAGAGTAGGCCCGGGTATTGAGAGCGAAGCCGCATGAACGGCTTCGAAGTCGCGTGCATCCCTGAATCGCCACTCCTGCTTGCGCGGCTCCGCGCGGCCGTCGGGCAGCGTGGGGATGTGCATCATTATCCCGACGGCTTCGCGGCCCTTGTGCCAATTGCCCTAGGGCACGTCCATGCAACGGTTGTCGCCGTGGACGGCGCAAACCCTGACGGCGCCCTTCGCATCATTCGCCAGCTCCGTGCAGCAGTACCGGCTCACGCCATCATCGCATGGTGCGAACTACGCACCTCGCCATCGCGTCTGTTGCTCGATATCGCGCAGGCCGGGGTCACCGAACTTGTGTTACGCGACGTTGACGACATGCAGCACGTGCTTGCCCGTGTGCTTGCGTCCGCGATGCACCGATCGACGGCGCGTCAGATCGATGACCGTCTGGGGCAGCTCATCGCCGCGCCGATCAGACCTCTCTTCCGCTTTGCACTGGAGCACGCGCACGAATCGCTCGGCGTTGATGAAGTGGCAGCGACATTTGGTGTCACACGTCGCACGCTACGCAACCGTCTCGTAGAACAGCGATTGCCGCGGCCTCGCGTGTTTTTGACCTGGTGTCGGCTTCTGGTCGCGGGCGCGCTGCTCGACGAGCGTGGTCGTTCACTCGACTCAGTCGCCGGGCAGCTCGACTTTCCATCCGGGCACGGACTCGGGATGGTTCTCCGTCGCTATCTGGGCTCGGGCATCAACGCTCTGCGCCACAGTCAGGTATCGGCGACGGTTGAAAGTGCGTTTCGCGTGGCCCTCATCGACGCCGCTCTTGATTCCTTGCCGCTGGAGTCTCCAGCGGATTAGCTTTGAATTGCCGGTGCAGCGAGGTCGCAAAGCTCGCGCGCTGAAGTTGCCTGGCAATTTTGTCGCTGCGCGAGTAGCTCAGTTGGATAGAGCGTCGCCCTCCGGAGGCGAAGGTCGCAGGTTCGACTCCTGTCTCGCGCATTTTTCCGGTCTTTCCCTGTTCGGCGGGGCGTCCACAAGGCGCCCCGCGTTACGTTCGGGATCATGCAACCAGCGCCAAGCGCGGCGCTTGCGCGTCGTCGCCGACCCCCCTTCACTCCTCCTGCGTCGTGCACGTCGCTGAGCTGAAGCGCAAATCGGTTCCCGAACTGTTGGCGCTTGCCGCTTCGCTGCAGGTAAGCAGTACGGCGGGTCTGCGCAAGCAGGAGCTGATTTTTCGCATCGAACAGGCGCTGCTTGATGCCGAAACCACGCTCCACGGTGAGGGCGTGCTTGAAATCTTGCCGGAAGGATACGGATTCCTTCGCGCACAGGATTTCAATTATCTGTATGGCCCGGACGACATCTACGTCTCTCCTTCGCAGGTGAAGCGGTTCGACCTCCGCACCGGCGACACGGTGATGGGAGAAGTCCGCCCGCCGAAAGAGTGGGAACGATACCTGGCGCTCCTCAAAGTGGAGCGCATCAACGGCGGTGACCCTGAGCAGTCGAAATTGCGTAGCGCATTCGAAAACCTGACCCCCAAGTACCCCGATCAGCGAATTCACCTCGAGCGGGCCAACGGCGAAATCTCCACCCGTATCTGCGATATCATCGCACCGCTGGGCAAGGGACAACGCGCGCTTATCGTCGCGCCACCGAAGGGTGGTAAAACGATTCTGATGCAGCAACTCGCCAACGCGATCGTCGAGAACCATCCGGAGATCACGCTCATCGTGCTACTCATCGACGAGCGTCCCGAAGAAGTGACCGACATGCAGGCCAATTGCCCAACGGCCGAAGTCATCTGCTCCACCTTCGATGAAACTGCCGATCGTCACGTGCAAGTGGCTGACATGGTGATCGAGAAGGCGAAGCGGATGGTCGAATCCGGTCGCGATGTCGTCATCCTGCTCGATTCCATCACGCGACTGGCGCGCGCGCACAATGCCGTGGCTCCGCAAGGCGGGAAAATCATGTCGGGCGGCATGGACGCAGGCGCAATGCAGAAGCCCAAGGCGTTCTTTGGCGCGGCGCGCAACCTCAAGGAGGGTGGTTCGCTGACCATCGTCGCGACCGCTCTGATCGAGACGAATTCGCGCATGGACGAATTGATCTTCGAGGAGTTCAAGGGCACCGGCAACATGGAACTCGTTCTCGATCGCAAGCTCGCCGACCGTCGTATCTTCCCGGCCATCGATATCCAGAAGTCGGGCACGCGGCGCGAAGAATTGCTGCTTTCGCCGTTCGAGCAGCAGCGCGTCTATCTGCTGCGCGCCTTTCTGGCCGACATGCCCTCGGAGGAAGCGCTGCTGTTTCTCGTCAAGCGCATGGAGCGGGCGAAAAACAACAGGGAGTTCTTCGAGCAGATGGCGGAGCCATGAGCAGCGGTCGGCTGCTTGCGGTGGACTGGGGCGACAAGCGGATCGGTCTCGCCGTTAGCGATGAACTCGGTATGCTGGCATCACCAGCCGGAACAATTGTGCGTCGCGCGGGCAAACGTCCGCCGATCGCGGAACTGATGCGTCAGGCGAATGCACTCGGCGTGAGCGGCTACGTGTTTGGATTGCCCATCGATCCGGCGGGCAACGAAACGCCACGATGTGCCGAAGTGCGCAGCGTGGCGACAACGCTTGCGTCCCGTCAGGCACTGCCGGTTCGGCTCGTCGACGAACGGTTCACGACCTCAGCGGCGCTGCGATCGATTCGCGAGCAAGGCGGTTCGACACGTGGGCGCAAGGATGATGTCGATGCGCTTGCCGCCGCATTTCTGCTGGACGGATTCTTGCGCGCCGCGTCACAGGGTGTTGACGTGGGCGAGCTTATTGCCACACCAACAGTGACAAATACAGCAACTGCGGAATGAACGGATCAAGCGCGCGAGGTGCGGAAGGATGATGGCACGTCGGCGTGGACGTGGGCGATTGCTGCGCGTCGTGCTGCTGGCGGGTACGTCGATCGTTGGCTTGTGGATTTGGCGCGAGATCGGCGGCAGCGGTGCATCTGCGAACGCGCGCGTCATGATTCCAAAGGGCGTGACCGTTCGCGCCGCCGCCGAGTCGCTGGCCAACGCGCATGTAATCGATTCACCGCGACTATTCCGTTGGTATGCAGCCATTCGGGGACGCGAGCGTGCGATCAAACCTGGAACGTACGCGTTCAGCGAACGTCAGAACTATGCCACGGTGTTGGACGCACTCGTCTCCGGACGCAGCATCATGCGCGCCGTCGTCGTACCCGAAGGTTTTGACCTGCGCGAAATCACACGCGTTCTGGTGAAAGCGCTCGCGGTGCCCGAAGACTCCATTCGCGCCGCAGTGACGGACTCGGCGTGGAAGCGGCGACTGGATGTGCCTGCGCCAACGCTCGAGGGGTATCTGTTTCCGGCGACGTACAGTTTCGCCGATGGAACCACGGCGCGCGAAGCCGTCAAGGAAATGCTGGAACGATTCGAGTCGGTGTGGAAGCCGGAGTGGGATGCACGTCTTCAGGCGATGGCGATTTCGCGCAACGATGCGATGGCGATGGCGTCGATTGTTGAAAAAGAAGCCCGCAAGCCCGAAGAGCGTCCGATCATCTCGGCGGTGTACTGGAATCGCGTGCGAAAGGGCATGAAGTTGCAGGCCGACCCCACGGTGCAGTTCGCACTTCCGGCCCACGTCGAGCGAGTGTTCTTCAAGGACCTCGAGGTCGATTCCAAGTACAACACGTATCGGTATGCCGGGCTTCCCCCCGGTCCCATTGCGTCGCCGGGTGAAGCGTCGATAGTGGCTGCGCTCAATCCCGCGAATGTACCATACCTGTACTTCGTCGCACACCCTGACGGGCACCATGAGTTTCGCACCACATTCGCTGAACATCAGCGCGCGATTGCCGACGTGAAACGCGCCGCGAAGGACGCCACCACGCAGAAGAACACCCCCGCAAAAAAACCGTTGCCAAAGGCCCGCTCGTGACCGCTGTGACTGTGGCCGGTGCGCGCGCACTCGACGTTGTCGTAACGATTTCGCCTCGCGGGGTAAAGCGGCTCAAGGGCGGTCATCCGTGGATTTTTCGTTCGGATGTCGTTGATCGCCCCAGGACCGATGCGGGCATCGTACGAGTTGAGTCAGCGCGTGGCGAGCCGTTGGGGTGGGCGCTCTGGAGCCCTGCATCGGAAATCTCCCTGCGTCACATCGAGGGAAGCCCGGCGCGCGTACCCGACGCGGCGTGGTGGCGATCAAAGCTGGCGACCGCCATCACGCGTCGTGCACCGATCGCGGGTGAAAGCAACGCGTATCGTCTGGTACACGGTGAGGGAGACGGACTTCCCTCGCTCGTGGTCGACAAGTACGGCGATCACCTCGTCGTGCAGATACTTTCGGCCGGTGCCGACGCGTGGACGCAGGAAATTGTCGATGCTCTCCGCGACCTGACCGGGGCCGTCGGCATTCTCGCGCGCAACGATCCGGCCGTGCGTGGACGAGAAGGATTGCCACGCGAAGTGCGACTGCTCCACGGTGATGTGCCGCGCACGATCGAAGTCGTCGAGCATGGCGTGCGCTACATCGCAGCACCGTGGGATGGACAGAAAACCGGGGCCTTTCTCGACCAGCGAGAGAATCGCGCGTTGATCGGATCGCGAGCCAAAGGTGAGGCGCTCGACTGTTTTGCGTATCATGGTTCCTTCGCCCTACACATGGCGAAAAGTGCATCACACGTCACTGCACTCGACGTCTCCGCGCCGGCACTGTCTCGTGTAGAAGCGCACGCCACCTTGAATGGATTCACGAACGTTTCGCCGATGGAGGGCGATGCATTCGAGGTATTACGCAGCTGGAATCGTGAAGGGCGACAGTTCGATACGATCGTCGTCGATCCGCCGGCGTTTGCCAAGACGCGTGGCGCACTCGAAGGCGCGCGACGCGGCTACAAGGACATCAATTTGCAGGCGCTCCGATTGCTTGCTCCGGGCGGCACACTCTTCACGGCCAGCTGCAGTTTTCACCTGTCGCGCGCGATGTTTTTCGAGATGTTGCAGGAGGCGGCCAGCGATAGCGGGCGGCGCATCGCGCTGCGTGCAATCACTGGGCAGCCACTCGATCATCCGGAGCTGTTGACGGTGCCAGAGACCGGCTATCTGAAGGGTGCGCTGCTCGATGCAATGGACTGACTGCCGCACCAGACGATGACGAGAGCATTGAGCCGGATCCCGAGCCCAGCGCGCACGCGAGCGTCAGCCGCTCGACTCGGCTGCCACCACCGCGTCACATGACTTCGCCGACGCACACTGCACTCAGTGTGGGCGTTGAGGCGTCAAAGTTGTTGCGGGAGCGGCGCGGCATGGGTCGCTACGTGCGCAACGTGCTGCTGCAGTTACCCAGGCTGCGTCCCGAAATCCGACTCACGCTGTTTGTCCGCCGCGAGCGCGACATTGTTCCGCTCGGGGAGCAGCTCGCGCTGTTGTCGACTGAAGTCGCCGCACGCGCGACAATTAAAATTGCTTCCGCGTTGCCGTCGACCGATCTCGATGTCGTGTGGTATCCCTGGAATTGGCTCAGCCCAGACACCAACCGCGCGGCGCGGGTGGTAACGGTGCTCGATCTCGCGCCCATGCTGCAGCTCGATCATCGGTGGTGGAAAGTCCTCAAACGTGCCGTCAATCGTCGTCGCTATTTCCAGACCGCGCTCGGCGCGGACATGATCATCGCCATCTCCGCATTCACCGAGCGGGAAGTACAGCGACTCCTTCCCGTCGACCCGTCGAAAGTGCGCGTCACGCTTCTGGCCGCTGATGATCTCCCGCCCCCCGGAATGGGGGTGTCTGCTGCGCTTGAGCGGCTGAACATACGCGGCCAATTTTTTCTGACCGTCGGCGCGCAGGAAGCACGAAAGAATCTTCCTGTGCTTTACCGCGCGATGGAGCTGCTGCACACGCGCGGCGAAGCTGTTCCGCTGGTGCAGTGCGGCCCGAGCTCGCGCGCACAACCCCGCCCGTGGCTACATCACGCCGGATACGTCAGCGACGCCGAACTGTCCATGCTGTACCAATGTGCGACCGCTCTGGTTTTCCCGTCGTACTACGAGGGGTTCGGCCTTCCCGCACTCGAAGCGATGGCGGCCGGTGGGCGCGTCGTCTGCTCGAACGCGAGTTCGCTTCCGGAAGTTGTGGGCGACGCTGCGCTGATGTTCGACCCAAACGATGTGGAAGCGCTGGCAGCGCAACTAACGCGCGTGTTACACGATGCGGAACTTCGCGATCGAATGACGCATGACGGCCTCGCTCAAGCCGCAAAGTTTCGTTGGGCTACGACAGCCGGTCAGACACTGGCGGTATTTGACGAAGCGATGGGGAGACGGGCGGTCAGGCGATAAGAACGATAGGAGTGGGGAGCGAGGACTGAAGACGAAGGCGCATTGCGGAGTGAAATCGGTGCAGTAATCAGCAATCGCGCTGCAACTCAGCGTTGGCACTTGCGGCACAGATAGGTGCTTCGCCCTGCCTGCATGATGCGCGCGATCCGCGTCCCGCATCGGCTGCAGGCTTCGCCTTCTCGATCGTACACGCGCCACTGTTCCTCGCTCGCGTTCCCTGCCCCACTGCCGTTGCGCTCGTAGTAGCGACCACTTGGGGACTCATGGAGCACGAGCTGAATCGCGTCACGCAGACGTGACACGCGGGTGGGCGAGAGCGTGTTCGCTGGTGTGTCGGGGCGGATGCGGGCTTCCCACAGCGCTTCAGCCGCGTAGATGTTGCCGAGTCCCGCGACAACGCGCTGGTCGAGCAGCACTGGCTTGATGGGACCGCGTTTTGTGCGGAGAGCGGTGGCGAGCACTCCAGCGTCAAACTGCACGCCAAGCGGTTCGGGGCCCAGATCGGGCATGACGAAGCCTCCGGCCGCGTGGAGTTTGATGAGGCCAAATGCCCTTGCATCCACCAGTGAGACCCGGGTTCCGTCGTCACAATTGAAGTGCGCTCGCGCGAGTGGTGGTGGCGGATCTTCCACGCGACCGATGTTCCAATCCCCAGTCATCCGGAAGTGAACCTCGAGCAACTGCCCGTCATCGAGATGCACCAGCTGGAATTTTGCCCGGCGTTCTACCTCGATGACCGTGCGCCCCTTGAGTCGGCGGCACGCGGCGGGTGTGAGCGACTTGGCAAGGGAAGGATGCAGCACCAAAACCGAGGTGATGGTTCGCCCGGTGAGGGCCAGGCGTAATCGCCGAGCTGCATGTTCAACCTCAGGGAGTTCCGGCATTAGCCTCAATCGTCGTTCAGGAAACGGGTGAAGTGAACGGTCTCAACTTCAGAATTGGCTTATGATTAGTCTAGGATCGCCCGAGATTTCCTCTTGCGTTAAACCGGCTTGCAGGTACGTTATCCACATTCTTCCACACGGGGCACCCCGAATCAATTCACCCCGGTCGCTAAAGCACGAATACGAGCTCTACGTCGAGCGGGAGATCGAGGACTACAAAGACTCGATCTCGCGGAGCGTGCTCTTGAAGATTGGCGACGAAGCAGTCGCCGAGCTCATGAAGCAGGCGCAGACTACGCTGACGGAAATCGTTGTGTGGCAGGAGGTTGACCGAATCATATCTCGGCGCCTCCGCATGTCCACGTATCCTACGTGGAAGCGTCGCCGGTTGAAGATGCTCGAGCAGTATCGTCGCCCGGAGCATTGGGGGATCGATCCTGATGCGGCACTTGTTCGCGCACTTAAGGATTCGTCCGATCGGCATGTGTTGGTGGCCGGTGCGGAACGCGAGGGACCGGCGCTTTATCTGGCCGCGCGAGGATGTGCCGTGACCGCCGTTGAGCCCGAGCACGACGCCATGGAGCGCGTTGTACGTGCGGCGGCGGCGGCGGGCCTTACCCAGCGGGTTCGAGGCTACTGCGCCGATCTGGTGGCCTGGGCGCCGGACGTTCAACTCCATGCGGTTGTGTGCTCACCAACCGCGTTCGCAGGGCTCGACTTCAATAGCCGAGCTCGGGTAATCGAAGTACTGCAGGGCGCGACCGTCGATGGAGGCGTGCACCTGGTTGAAACGATTGCTGCAGGTGCCGACGGGATGCTCATGGAGGAGCTCGAGTCGCGATATCGCGGCTGGACAATTTCCATCGAGCGCAGCGTCGGACGGCGCGAAACATTCCTGGCTCGCAAGGCAGTCGCGGTCGCCTAGTCGCTTTTTGCGACACGGTAGCCGACACCGGTGTCTCACCGACACGATAAAGCTTCATTATGACGTGTCGGTCCGACACACGTTGGTCAAATGTCACATGGAATATTTCATAAGTATGATTGGAATAGAGACTTAGCTTCTTATGTCAGGTTGGCATCGCTCGTGCTCTTACAAGAGTAATTCCCCGTAGTTGCGGGATCTGAGCGAAGGTCAACATTCAGGGTGGAGGACCGCCCATGCGCCTCAATCGTTTGATAAAGCAGGACGAACGTGAGCCAATCGGAATCGTGATCGCGGATGGAAGCCGAGGCGATGCGGTTCCGCGGTTTGCAGCGTTCGTGTGGGGCCCCGTTCCCGATGATGAGGAAGCGCCTGTTGCGACGCGCGGACTGGTGGCGGCGTCATAGTCGAGCGCACGGGGTTGCATTTACTCGACACAGAGAACAAAGAACGTGAAAGGCGCCGGCAGACATGCCGGCGCCTTCGCGTTTGTACGTACTTCATCCTGCAAAAACAAACGAATTACATGGCGGCCGGAGGGGCAGCCGGAGCCTTCTTGGCGCGCTTGGCGGGCTTGCGGCCAGCCTTCTTCGCCTTCTTGGCGCCCTTCTTTGCGCCCTTCTTTGCAGCTTTCTTCGCGCCCTTCTTCACGGCCTTCTTGGCGCCCTTCTTCACAGCCTTCTTGGCGCCCTTTTTCACTGCCTTCTTTGCGCCCTTCTTTGCGCCCTTCTTTGCAGCCTTCTTAGCTCCCTTCTTTGCAGCCTTGCGGCCACCCTTCTTCGCCGCTTTCTTCGCGGCCTTCTTCGCTGGTGCCATGATCCTACTCTCCTCAAGAGGAGTTGGTTGTGCTCCCTTTTCCCCGGTGAAAAGGTAAGCCACACGGCGATCAGTGCCTGAGCACTGCGACGCTGTGTGCTACACGGCCTCGGAGAGGCGCGTGGAGACGATTGCTCGCAGCGGTGAAGCTGCGAGCGAGACGGACAGCGCCGATAAAGACGCTGCGACAGGAAAGCGAGCTGGAGACATGCGCATCAGGCGGCGAACGCCGGCGGCTTCAACGCGCGCGAAACGCAGCGCGGAACCGATGATGCGCAAATGGCGCGTCGCGAAAAAAGCGACGACGCCCACCGTCGGCAGTTGCGACGGCGACAGGAAGAGCGCCGACGCGAGTTGCATGTCGGTCGCTGCGAAGGACACTCGAACCGCAGTATCCGAACTCTGGAAGCTCTCGCGTCGTGATTTCGCCACGCGTTTCCAGTGGAGGACTGCGCGCCTCGTTTTCGAGGATGTGGACATCACGCGCAAGTCGTTGTGGTGACGCGAATATACGCGTGGATATTTCACCCGCGCAATAGCGCGTATAAAGAACGCGCGCGAATACATCACGCCAACGACGATTTGTACACCTACCACGCAACAGTAACGCATGCGACCTTTGGATTGCGCGCAGCGTCCGCGTGCAAACGGCGATGCGGGATTTCTCCTCGTACAGTCGTCATTCCAGCACCGTTCGTATTCATGGAGCGCGCGTGAAAGCGTTGGTCAAACAGACGGCGGAACGGGGTTTGATTCTCACCGAAGTCCCCGAGCCGCGAATTCGCGATGACGAGGTCCTTATTCGCGTGCGACGCGCCGGCGTCTGTGGAACTGACGTGCACATTTACGAGTGGGACGCCTGGGCGGCTGGTCGTTGCAAGCCCCCGTTTGTTGTCGGACACGAGTTTGCCGGCGATGTCGTCGCCGTCGGATCGCTCGTCGAAACGGTGAAAGTCGGCGATCGCGTCACGGCGGAAGGACACATCGTTGACGAACGGTCGCTCTTCAGTCGCACCGGAAACGCGCACGTCGATCCGAGTACGCGCATCATCGGCGTGGACCGCGACGGGTGCTTCGCGGAATTCATCGCGATGCCGGCGACGAACATCTGGCACTTGGACGATGCGATCAGCTACGACATCGGCGGCATTCACGATCCGATGGGAAATGCATTTCATACGGCGCTCACGGCAGAGATTCCTGGATCGGTCGTACTGATCACCGGATGCGGTCCCATCGGAGCGTTCGCCGTCGGCATTTGCCGCGCGGCCGGCGCGTCGCGAATCATCGCGACGGACATCAACGAACGACGTCTCGCACTCGCGCGGACGATGGGCGCGCACGACGCAGTGCATCCGGATCAAGCGGAAGCAGCGGTTCGCGCAGCCTCCGACGGTCACGGTGCCGATGTCGTGCTCGAGATGTCGGGCGTGCCGAGTGCGGTGCATCAGGCGTTCGCACTGGCACGACCGGCTGGTCGAGTGAACATGCTGGGCATTCCGTCCAAGGCGATCGATATCGACTTCGCGACCGAAATAATTTTCAAGGGTCTGACAGTTTACGGTGTCGTCGGACGGCGCATGTACGACACGTGGCACCAGATGACGAGATTCCTGCGGTCGGGTGCGTTTGACCCTACGCCGGTGATCACGCACCGGCTCCCGCTTGAGGCTGTTGATGAGGCGATGCATTTGATCAAGTCGGGTGAAGCGGGGAAGGTCATCTTCACGATATTCGACTAGGGAAACCCGCGGAGGGGTCCGGCTCAACTGCGGCGTTCTTCTCGCTCTCCGCGCGCGCGCGCGCTGTTCGTTTTTTCAACCCGGTCAGCGGAATGTTTGGCCGCACCTGCACTGAAATCCCCCTGAACCAGGCGTCCCAGTGTCTCTCAACGCAACGTTTGTTCACGATCTCGAAGCACAGATCGCGCAGCTCAAGGCCGACGAGGTGTACAAGCGGCTCAACTATCTCGAGTCGCCGCAGGGTGCGCATGTGCGCATGGAAGGACGCGGCGATGTAATCGTGCTGTCGTCGAACAACTATCTCGGACTCGCGAACGAGCCGGTCGTGGTGAAGGCCGGGATCGATGCGCTTGAAAAGTTCGGCGCAGGGACAGCGTCGGTACGCTTCATCTGCGGGACCTTCACGGTACACCGCGAACTCGAGACTGCGCTCGCCCGATTCGTCGGAACGCCAGCCGCACTCTCATATGTATCGGCGTGGAATGCGAACGAAGCGTTGACGCCGAGCATCGTTCGCGAAGGCGACCTTGTCATCTCCGACGCGCTCAATCACGCGTCGATCATCGATTCCATCCGACTCGCGAAGGCGATCACCAAGTGTACTACGGCTGTCTACAAACACAGCGACATGGATGATCTGCGTGAAAAGCTTGCCGCCGCACGGTCGGCAACGCGTCGCGTGATCTGGACCGATGGCGTCTTTTCAATGGAAGGCGCGATTGCGAAGCTGCCGGAAATTCTTCAGCTCGCACGCGACTATGACGCCATCGTCGTCGTGGACGACTCGCACGCCACCGGTGTACTCGGCAAGACGGGACGGGGCACGGCCGAACATTTCGGCGTCGTCGGTGAAGTCGATGTCATCACATCGACGCTTGGCAAAGCGCTCGGCGGCGCAGCGGGTGGCTTCATTGCTGGACCGGTCGCACTTTGCGACATGATGACGCAGCGCTCGCGCCCGCAGCTTTTTTCAAACGCTTTGCCACCGACGGTCGCTGCAAGTTCACTCGCCGCGGTGTTGCACACGGAAGGGCATCCGGAACTCGTGACGCGGCTGCAGGAGAACGCGAGTTATTTCCGGAACGCAATCCAGGAAGCCGGCTTCAAGCCGCTGCCCGGTGAAACACCGATCGTTCCGATCATTGTCGGCGAGACGGCGCTCGCGATCAAAGTCAGTGAGATGATGCTCGACCGCGGTGTCTTTGTGACCGGATTCGGATTTCCGGTGGTGCCGCAAGGGCAGGCGCGTGTCCGCTGTCAGGTGAGTGCCGCCCACACGCGCGCTGATCTGGATGCCGTCGTGAACGCGTTCAAGGATGTCGGTCGACAGGTTGGATTGATCGGCTGACAACAAAGCGCAGCCGTTGATACTTTTGTGATCTGCATTGTCATCGGATCACGAATCACGAATGCGAAAACGAAGAGGCCAGTCGACGGCTTTTGTGATGCCTACGCGCGGGCCTGCGATCACGCGTGAGTCGGAAACGGATTCGCCGGCGTGGATGGTGAGGCGCGACGAGCCGGTGAGCAAGAGCCCGTCCATCGCGCGATCGATGCCAAGTGCGGCGCACAATTTCGCCGGTCCGTTGCACAGGTCGATGTCACGTTTCGCACGGGGACGCCGTGTGCGCATTCGGTCGATCCCTTCGAGCGGTTCGAGGGCACGAACCAGGACTGCGCTGCCAAAGCCTTCTTCGCGGGTGACAGCATTCACGCACCAGTGCATGCCGTACACGAAGTAGACGTACGCGCCGCCGGGGGGGCCGAACATGTGCCAGGTGCGCGCGGTCCGACCCACCACGGAGTGCGAGGCAGGGTCGTGAGGGCCCAGATAGGCCTCGGTTTCGACAATCCGGCCGCTCGTCGCCCCGCTTTCGTCGACCACACGGAGGATGGCGCCCAGGAGCTCCCGGGCGACCAGTGCGGGGTCCCGGTCGTAGAACGATGCGACAAACGCCGCCCCTAATGGGACGGCGTTTGCGTTGAAACGGGCTTCGTTCACTTCCTACCCTTTCACGGCCTTCGCAGCCTTCTTGACGGGAGCCTTGGGCTTGGCCGCCTCGGTGGTGTTGGCAGCCTTTGCCGGCGCTTTGACGGCGGGTTTGGGCGCTGTCTTGGCAGGTGCCTTTGCCAGAGCCTTCGCGGCCTTTTTGGCTGGCGTCTTGGCCGGAGTCTTGGCCGGAGTCTTGGCCGCCTTTGCAGGGGCCCTGGCGGCGGTCTTCGTCGGTTTCTTGTCCGGGAGCGTAAGAGGGGTTTCTCCGACCGGAGCTTCGGCCGCTACAGGAGTGGCTTTGCCTTGGGCCGGAGTTGATACCGGCGCCGCTTCGGCGACCGCTGTCGGTGCAGCTTTGGGTGCGGGTGCGGGTGTGGCTACTACCGGTGCGGCCACTGTCCCTGCGCGCGGGCCAACGACGCCGACCATCAGCAACTCCGGCGACGGGCCTCCCGGTTTTCCGCGTCCTCCCATGCCACGTCCACCCACACCGCGCGCCCCCATGCCGCGCGGGGCGGCTGGTGGCGCCGTGAGTGCGGCCGCAGCCTGCTGAGCCAACTCGACGGCGCGAAGCTGTTCCACGATCGGCGCCGCGTCGACGGCTCGAGCGAGTTCGAAATCGTTTCCGCGACGACGAAGGTCGATCATGTTGGCATCATGGGCGTCCTGCAGGATACGCTCGAAATTGCGCGAGCTGAGCGACTCGCTATCGCGGCCAAGCAGCTCAAACGCACGTTGACGGGCCGCGCTCGCCGATGTGGCATCCTCGCCTTGGACCAGCGACTCGACGGAGCGACGCACGAGATCAAAGGCCTCGCTGCGTGTGAGACGCTCTCCGCTGGTGCCGATGCTGTCGGCGACCGTTTCACCGAACGCGACCTGCGCCTGTGATTCAACTTCAGGCTTGCGATCGGTGCGCTCCCCACGGTCACGATCACGTCCGCGACCGCGGCCGCGATCGCGCCCACGTCCACCACGATCTTCACGTGGCGGGGCATCGGTAGCTGGTCCGGCTTCGACGGCGGATGCCACGATCGGAGCAGCCAGCGCGTCGGACGCAGGTGGGAAATTGGCCGCAGCGGGCAAGGGAGAGCCAATGCTGGCGGCCGGCGGCACGCTGGCCGGATCAGTTGCCGTCTGGGCAACGAATTCCGCCGTCGTGCTGAGCACGTCGGCTTCGCCTCGCTCGCCACGATCGCGTTCCCGTCCGCGTCCGCGACGCCCGCGTCGACCGCGACGATCTTCGCGCTCACGTTCGCGTTCACGCCGCATGTCCGGCGTTGCGCCATCCGCGTCGACCGAGTCGGCCGCGTCCGTCGTCGAGGCGGCGGGCGTCGCGGCGGCCGTCGCGGCGGCGGCGGCAATCATCTCTCCGCTTGGCGCATCGATTTCGAGTTGACCGCTCTCGAGCTTCGTGACCTTGAGCAGTCCCTTGTGAGCGGCTTCCTGCACAAAACGGGAAAACTTCGGCATGCCCAGGTCCTTCTCGTCGAAGGACTGGTCGATTTCCTGCATGACCTGCTTGAGTCGATCCGAGCGCATAACGTCGCCGTTACGTTTCATGCGCGTTACGGATTCCTTCACAAGCTCCCACGGATCCCAACGCGTCGATTCGTCATCGCCCGTCTTGGTCAGTCCGGCGAGGGCGTTGTACGAGTAATACTCGTCGCAGTTCATGACGAGCAGGTCGCTCGACGATTCACGGATGCCGACACCGATGACGTACTTGCCGTACTCCTTGAGCTTGATGACCATGCTCGAGAAATCGGAGTCGCCCGAGAGCAACACAAAGGTCCCGATCTCCGGGCGCGTGAAGACCAGCTCCATGGCGTCGATCGCGAGACGGATATCCGTTGCGTTCTTTTTGGACGATCCGTAGGCGGGCGCGAAGATCAGATCGATCGACGATTCCGTGAGCGGTACGATGTACTGCGGATAGCGACGCCAGTCGGCGTAGGCGCGACGAACCGCGACCTTGCCCTTGATGATGTCCGACGAGAGGAGGTTGTTGAGCTCTCCCTGCAGGTCGGAGCGAATCCCCATCGTGACGTTGTCGAAGTCGATGAGGAGCGCGGCGTTGGGTGCCTGGTGCATGGGGGCACCGGCGCCAGCGGCTGGGGCGGTGGCAGCCTGAGGGCCGCGATGGAACGGAGCGACGGATCGCGTTGGAGCCGAACGCTGTTGACGTGAATGCATGTCCTAACCGGTATGCGAAACTGTGTGATCGAGCGCGATTGCACGCGCGAGTTCTCGCCGTCGGACTTTGCCGCTCCCCGTCATGGGGAAGACATCGAAGAAACGGACGAGATCGGGGATTTTGTATGCGGTCATCGTTTCGAGCGCGAAGCGTTTGATTTCGCGGCCTGTGATGACTGCACCTTCAACGGGCACGATGCACGCGCACACCTGCTCCCCCAACACATCGTGGGGAACGCCGATCACGCAGACATCGTCAACTGCCGGATGCGCACGGAGCCGTTCTTCAATCTCGGCGGGATACAGCTGCCGTCCGCCGCGAGTGATCGTCTCCTGTCGCCGTCCGATGATCCTGACGTATCCATCCTCGTCGATGATGCCCAGATCACCGGTGAGGAAAAAACCTTCCGACGTGTGGACCTTTGCGGTCTCCGTCGGCATGCGCAGATAACCGCGCATGAGATTTGCCCCGCGCACCGCGATCTCACCGACCGCTTCGGGGCCGTGCAACACACCCGTCACCACATCCACCGCCATGACCTCAACGCCAGGCAAAGCGCGTCCGACTGACCCGAGGCGATTCGCATCACTGTCGGTAAAGCGGGTCATGGTGACCGTTGCACCGGTTTCCGTGAGGCCGTACGCGACGAGCACATCGCACCAGCGACGTACGCGACGCACGAGCTCCTCGTCGACCGAACTACCGGCGATCACGCCGGTGCGCAACGACTTTACGCGGGACGGACTGAACGCCTCCTCGCGCATGAGGAGGTGGTACAACGTGGGGACTCCGTGCAGCACCGTCACCTGTCGCGCTTCGATAAGCGCCAGCGCACCAGCCGCGTCCGAGGCTGGCCGCAGTACGAGCGTCGCGCCGGAAACGATCGTTCCCACCATCACGCTGAAACCAAAGATCGCAAACAACGGAACAGAGGGGAAGACGCGGTCGTCTGGCGACAACTCCACGGCCTCAGCGCTGCGTACCGCATTCTCGACGATCGCCTGATGCGACAGGCGGACGCCTTTGGGCTTGCCCATGGTTCCCGACGTGTACAACACGGCAAGATCCATGACATCGTCGTAGCTGACGGGACGAGGGTAGGCTCGACCTGAGCCGCTCGAGATCAGATCTTCAAACTGAAAGATGCGATCGTCGTACCACAGGTCTTCGTCACCGACCGTTATCACGTACTGCAGGTCGGGGAGATCGCCGAGCAGGTCTTCGAAGCGCTGCAGGAAGTCGATACCCGCATGACGTTCGATGGTGACGACCGCGCTGGCTTCAGCGTGTCGAAGCTGATACCGCAGATCGTGACTACTGAGCTGCGGGCTGACCGGCACAACGACGGCTTCCAACTTCGCACACGCGAGCAGTGCGATGATCCACTCGACGCCGTTTGGCAGGTTGACCGCAATCCGATCAGCACTGCCGAGGCCAAGTTCGGAGAATGCGGCGGCGAGGGACGACGCTTTCGCGTCGACCTGCCCATAGGTCCACGTCCTGTCACCAACAATCGCGAGAGGACGCTCGGGGTGCTCCCGGGCGCGCTGTTCGACGAGGGGGGCAAGGGACCACGACGTTGCCATTCCACTCCAGGATCGACGCATGCGATACCCGGCAGCGGGAGTGCTGCGTGCCGACCGGGTACAGCCGCGTAAATTATCCAGTATGAACGAGATGCGAAAGCTGACGACGTCAGCGGAAGCAAAGGAATTTGGCGAGAAACCCGCCTTTCACGATGCGCGTAGGGAGCGCACACGTTCGCGGGGCCGCGCGCCCTTCCGGTCGCGCCTCTTCGCCATGCTCCTGCTCTTTGCGGTGGTCCCGACGATTGCCGTGACGGCGCTCTGGACCGGGACCGCGAGTCGGGCCTTGTCGCTGATGTCGTCAGGATCATCGTGGAAACGGGTGGCGCGCAGTGGCGAGGCGGTGATTGCCGCGTCCAGATCACTGCCGCTGACGGCGACGCAAAAGAAGGCGCTCGAAGTGCACGAGCAGGAGTTGCGGGAGTCGGTCGAGCAAGCGACGCGCTTTGATTACGTCGCCGCGCGAACCATGCGGATTGTCGTGGTTGGCGCGCTGTTGGTGGTGGTGCTGGTTGCGGTGGGAGCGTCGAGAGTTGCGGGGCACCTGAGCCGCCAGTTGAGTAGACCGTTGGACGAGTTGGTTGGATGGACGAGTCTGATTCGGGCGGGACGACCAGTGCCGGCACACACCGAACGACCAGGCGCTCCGGAGTTTGAAGTCTTGCGAACGGGGATGCGGACAATGGTGCACGAACTGGAGGTTGGGCGGAGAACGGCACTGGAGGCCGAGCGTGCGGATGCTTTTCGGGAATCCGCGCGCCGTTTTGCGCATGAGCTCAAGAATCCGCTCACGCCGATCCGCTTTGCCGTGGCCCGGTTGCGTCGGAGCGCCCCTGAGGAATTGCGCGAGACGATCGATGTGTTGGCTGAAGAGTCGGCGCGGCTGGAGACAATGGCGCGCAGCTTTGCGCAGTTTGGCCGATTGCCCGATGGGCCGGCGGCAGAAATCGATCTCGCGGAGCTCGTGACGCGTACCGTGCGCAACACCATTCCTGACGGATTGACGTTGACCCTCGATATCGAGTCAGGGCTGCCGCTGGTGATGGGCTTTCACGAGCCGCTGGTGCGCGCGGTGACGAATGTATTGCTCAACGCCGTCGATGCTTGCACCACGTGCGGGGAGCGGGCCGAAATTGCGGTGCACGTCCGCCGGGATCGCACCGCTGGGGCGGATGGCGTGTGCATCGCGGTGCGCGACAGCGGTTGTGGTATCGCGCCCGCGACTTTGGCGCACATCTTCGAGCCATACGTGACCACCAAACCCGGTGGCACCGGACTCGGTTTGGCGATCGCGCGTCAAACCCTTGCGGCCCATAACGGTGTCATTGATGCGACGAGTACGCCGGACGCGGGCACAGAAGTGCGGATGCGACTTCCAATCACCGGAGTGCGGGAAGCATGATCAATTGGAGCAGAGCTGAAAACGTTGCCGGTCAACAGAGCGGCGCAGCGCAGGCGGGGAGTCAGCAGCAGGCGTCTGCGCTCCAAGCCGCCGCGCAGGCACGAGCCAACGCCGATCTCGCCCGTTCGAATGCGCAACTGGCACGCGATCAGGCACGCGACCAGATACGCACACAGGTGCGTGACGCCATCCGCGATGCAAACGACGCGGTAACCAGCTCGGAGGTGGCGCAGATACCCACACCGCCTGTTCCTCCGCTCCCGCCTGTCCCTCCGCTCTCACCTGGCACTTCGCCAACCATCGTGATTCCGAATGGGGCCGGCGAGGATATCACCATCAATGTTGACGGAAGTGGGATCCATGTGATGCAGAACGGGCACGAAGCGGTCATTCCGATTCGGGATGTGGTACCGCGCGGCGCAGTACTGATGACATACGCCGTCTGTGCGTCGTTCGCGTTCATCATCGTGGGCTGGCCCGTCGCGCGTGCGTTCTCGCGGTGGCTCGATCGCCGTGGTTCGTCCAACAGGATTTCGGCCGACGTGCAGGGGCGCCTCGACGCCATGGATCGGAACATCGATACCGTTGCCGTGGAGCTTGAGCGGGTGAGCGAAGGACAGCGTTTCACCGCAAAACTGCTCGCCGAGCGCGGACCGATTCCGGCCGTTGACTACGTGGCGGCTGGTGCTCGCGTGCCGGTGCAAGGAGCATGACGACAACCGCCCGCGCGACAACCCCGGGGCAGACGGCAAATCCCGGTGTAGCCGAGCTGGCAAAACGTGACGCGGTTCACGCGCGATTCGATGCGGCCGATGCACAACAGGGCAGCGCGCTCGCGAAAGCCGGCGTGGTCAACGATGCCGCCACCGTGATCACGTCGCAGGGCGCCGATGGTCAACGCACCATCACAATTCCCGATGGCAAAGGGGGAAGCACCACGATCGTGATGGACAAGAACGGTGTTGCGATCGGCGGTCGAACAGTCATGCCGCCGATGCGCATGAGGGCGAATGGCGGCTCCGATTCCGACATTCCGCCCGGTGCGGCGGGGCTGCCCAACAACGGCATGGTTGCACTGGTGATCATGGTGATCGGCTTTCCATTCGCGCCACCGATTGCACGAATGATTGACCGGCGCGGCGCAGCGCCTCGCGCTGATTCAGACACCGCGCAACGGCTGCATGCCGTCGAAAACGCGGTCGAGTCGATCGCCGTGGAAGTCGAGCGGATCAGCGAAGGCCAGCGGTTCACGGCACGCATCCTGACCCAACGGGCGCAGCAGCCCGCACGCAAAGCGCTCGACGACAATGTCCTCGAGCCGGTAGAGCGTCCGAATGGCTGACGACAGCCTGCGCATGCGCGCGCCGCTGCAGTCGCTGCCACAGGCGTCGGCCACGCACCGCTGATGCCCAGCGTTCTCATTGTCGACGATGAACCGAACATCCGACGGATGGTCGCCGCCTTGCTCTCGGCCGAAGGGTACGATGTGCGAGATGCCGCCGATGGAACGACCGGGCTCTCGCTCGCCGAAACGATCGAACCAGACGTCGCACTCGTTGACTTGATGATGCCGGGTGAACTGGACGGCCTTGGGTTGTTGGCGCGGCTGCGGGAACGGCGCCCGGATCTCCCGGTCGTGATGATGAGTGGGCGCGCGGCCCTCGCCGACGCCGTTCGCGCGACAAAACTCGGCGCTTTCACCTTCCTCGAAAAACCGCTCACCCCGGAAGGCGTTTTGCTCGCGCTCGCGTCAGCGTTCGAGTTGCGTCAAGCGCGGCGGGCCGCGCAGGCGCTGCGCGAGGATCTGGGAATTTCGGGTGAGATGATCGGTGACTCGCCGGTGATGCGTGATGTGCGCGCACTGATCGCGCGCGTTGGGCCGACGGATGCGCGCGTGCTGATCACCGGTGAATCGGGAACGGGGAAGGAGCTTGTCGCGGCTGCGTTGCATATCGCCAGTCCGCGACGGGATCGACCGTTCGTGCGCGTGAATTGCGCCGCTATTCCGCGTGATCTCATTGAGAGTGAAATGTTCGGACACGAGCGGGGCGCGTTTACGGGTGCGACCGAGCGACGCATCGGACGCTTTGAACTCGCGCACACGGGAACGCTGTTTCTCGACGAGGTCGGTGACCTGGGCGCTGAAGCGCAGGCCAAGTTGCTACGGGCGATCGAAGCGCGGGAAATCGAGCGCGTCGGCGGTGGCAAGCCAATCAAGGTCGATCTGCGTATTCTCGCCGCGACCAACAAAAACCTCACGCGGGCCGTCGCCGACGGGAGTTTTCGCGAAGACCTGTTCTTCCGTCTGAACGTGATTCCGATTTCGCTTCCACCGCTGCGTGATCGGCCTGGAGACCTGCCTGCGTTGGTGCGACACTTTGCCGATCGTCATCGCACGCGCACGGGCCGACCGTTAGTGCGCTGGCGCGAGGGGGCAATCGCGGGACTATCCTCGTATCGCTGGCCGGGCAACGTGCGGGAACTCGCCAATATCGTCGAGCGCCTGGCGATCCTGCACGCGGGGAGTGAGATCGGCGAGGCACAGGTACGTGAAGTGTTGCCCGCGCTTGGGCTTTCGCGCGCACTGTCCACCTCGAACGGCGATGTCGGATCGTTCACGGCCCAGCGTGATGGGCTTCCACTTAGCGACGCACTGGACGTGTACGAACGCGAGCTCATTTCCGCGGCGTTGGCCGAAAGCGACGGTAACGTCGCGGAGGCCGCACGCCGATTACAGACGGATCGACCGAACTTATATCGTCGCATGCGGCGATTGGGTTTGGCGTCGCCGAGTGAGTGACAATCGCATCTCCTTCGCCGCGCGCGTACGAGCGACGCAACATTTGGC
Source organism: Gemmatimonadaceae bacterium (assembly GCA_043753735.1). Classification (GTDB taxonomy): domain Bacteria; phylum Gemmatimonadota; class Gemmatimonadetes; order Gemmatimonadales; family Gemmatimonadaceae; genus Gemmatimonas. Next base: position 1,488 of record JAYUWD010000462.1, on the reverse strand, counting down.
AGGCGACCTGCCACTCAGCTGCGTCCACTTCCGCCAAGGGTTCACGATGACGCAGTACATCAACCAACTTTCTAGCCGGTTTCATCGTGCGGTTCATGGCACCATGAAGATCTATCGAACTCTTTTTGTGTGGGTGTGCTGCTGTTTCGCCAGCGGATCAATTGCAGGCGCGCAGGCGCAGCCTCCCGAGTCCAGTGTCAGGCGCTCCGGCGCTCAACGTGTGGGCGGCGTGCCGCGGGATATCACGATGCAAGCGGTGGCGCTCTGGAACAACGAGAGTACGCGCCGTGTGCGCGGTGACTTTTCGCTCGCGAGTGGCGACACGTTGCGCGGCGATGTCGCGGTGCTGGGCGGACGCGCGCGCATTGCCGGGGTGGTCACTGGGCAGCTGCTTTCGCTAAACGGCGGCGTCACTCTCGATCAGAGCGGTCGTGTGACGGGGTCGCTGACGGTTCTTGGCGGCGCGTTCGAGTCTGCGGAGCGACCATCCGTCGGTGGTGAGATACGGGTGTGGGCGGCGCGGCTTCGCTATCGGGAGTCGGGCGATTCGCTTATCGCCGATGTCGATCGCGACGCGTATGTGCCGTGGTCTGGGCGGCGGCGCGATGACCATATCGGGCCGCACAGCGAACTCTTTCTGACCTCGGCACACACGTACAATCGCGTGGAAGGTTTGCCGATCTACCTTGGGCCCCGCTATCGCAACGGCGTTGGCGATACGCGATTCAACGTCGAACTGCTTGGCGTGTTTCGCACCGGAGATCGTTTGAGGTGGGAGCGCCAGAATTTGGGTCATCGGGCGCTGGTCGAGATCCAGCAGGGTGCGACGAGCGGCGTTCGCGTAGGCGGTCGTTTGTTTGATGAAGTCGATGCCGTCGAACAGTGGCAGCTGACCGATACCGAGGTCGGGCTGTCCAGTTTTCTGTTCACACGCGACTATCGCGACTATTGGCTGCGTCACGGCGCCGCCGGTTATGTGTCGCTCTTTGGGCGCGGTGGGTCGCAGTTGCGCGCCGAGTACGGGGCTGAACGTTGGAGTCCACGCAACACATTGAACGTCTGGTCGATCTTCAATGAAAACGATGCGTGGCGACCGAATCCAGAAATGGATGAAGGTGTGCTGCACATCGCCACGTTGACGGGCAAATTGGACACGCGCAACAGCGTGGAAAATCCGCGTAGTGGATGGCTGCTTTTTGCTCAATGGGAGCGCGGGGCGGGCACGCTCGACCGGATTGCACCCACGACGACAGCCGTGCGTGCGACGACGGGGGGAAATGTCAAATACACGCGCGGGCTTCTCGACCTGCGTCGGTACAACAGACTCGCGCCAGGTGCGCAACTGAACGTGCGCGCGGTGCTCGGCGGCTGGATCGATGGGGGTGCGTTGCCGCTACAGCGTCGTTTTTCCGTGAGTGGTATCGATGCACTGCCGGGATTCGATTTTCGTCACACGTTTGGTGGGTCGGACGTAGGGACGTGCGCGAC
>JAYUWD010000461.1:0-9715 GCA_043753735.1 Gemmatimonadaceae bacterium | reverse complement strand
GACGCATCGCCTTCAGCTATCAGGACGACATCTGGGTCGTCGACGCGGACGGCACGAATGCGCGTCGATTGACGACACACATCGCCCGCGATTTCTCCCCTCGCTTTTCGCCGGACGGCAGATGGATCGCATTCACGTCGAATCGCAACGGCAACAACGATGTGTACGTGGTGCCGGCAAATGGTGGAGAACCGAAGCAGTTGACGTGGTTTGCGGGCAGTGATGAAGCGTTGTACTGGACACCCGACGGCAAGGGCGTTGTGATGTCGAGTCAGCGCGGCACAAATGCGTGGGGTTCGCCTCTGTACGTTCAACCGATCGACGGCACGATTGCCACGCCACTGGGCATGGGAATCGCGCGCGCGGGGATGATGAGTCAGGACGGCGCCATGATCGCTTTCAATCGCAATTTGCCATCGGCATGGCGCAAGGAATATCGCGGTAACGCGGCCGCAACCATCGCGGTGATGAATGTGAAGAATGGCGACATCACCGAGATCACCAACACGGATCTGAAGCAGTTCAAAACGATGTCCAACAATGTGTTCCCTATGTGGGGCGCAGATGGAATGATCTATTTCGCGACTGAACGTGACGGTCCATATAACATCTGGCGCATGTCGCCCAAGGGAGGGGTTCCACAGCAGGTCACGAATCACAACGATGGCGGCGTTTTCTTTCCGAGCATTTCGCCCGATGGCAAACGCATCGTTTATCAGAACGATTTCGATCTGTACACCATGGACGTGCCAAGTGGCAAGTCGAAGAAATTGAGCGTGGCGATGGCGTTTGATCCGAAGGAAAACGACATCTCGTTGTTGTCCGTTCAGAGTCGCGCCGAAGGCTTCAGCATCGCGCCAACCGGTGATTTCATGGCGGTCGACTATCATGGCGAAATCATGATTGTCCCGACAGAGCAAGGCGTTGGCGAGCGAACGGCGGTGACCAACTCACCATGGCGTGATCAGGCCGAGGAGTATTCACCAGATGGTCGGAAGATCGCGTACATCTCCGACGAATCGGGTGATCAGGAAGTGTGGCTGTTTGATATTGTGGCGGGGACGCGCCGGAAGTTGACGAAATATCCCGCGGAAAAGAGTGGCATCACCTGGTCCGACAATTCGCAGAAGCTCGCGTACACGGCGGACAATCGCATTTTCGAAGTCGATATCGCGACCGCCGCGCCGCGCGAACTCGGGCACAACGAAGCCGGTGGTTATCAGCTCGATCAGTATTCAGCCGACGGAAACTGGTTGTTGTACAGTCGCAGCGATGACGAACAGAACGCGGACGTGTATCTGTTCGACATCAGGACAAAGAAGGAGTACAACGTCACACACAGTCCGTGGACGGAGCGCAACGCGGCGCTGACGCCCGACGGCAAGATGGTGATCTTTACCTCCAACCGAAACGGCACGAGCAATCAGCTGTTTGCGGTGGCGTTATCCAGAATTGCCGAAGATCCAAACGATCCGCTCGTGCGCGAGCGTCTGCGCCGCGCCGCGACTGGCGCAGGACGCGGCGGTGGAGCGGGTCGGACCGGTGGAGCAGCGCCGATTACGGATGATGCAGCCGAGGCCGCGATCAAAGTTGATTTGACCGGCATCGAGCGTCGTGCGATGGAGCTGACGAGCGGAACGAACAGCGTGGGGCAGTTTTTTCTGTCGCGCGATGGACGCACGGTGTACTACGCGATTGGTGGTGGTGGACGCGGTGGCGCAGGCGGTCGCGTTGGGGCGGTACAAGATCCGGCCGCCAACGGCTTCTACTCGGTCGGCATCGATGGGCGCGACCGGCGTCGCATCGCGTCTGGCACATTTGCTGGCCTGCAGCCAACGGCCGACCGTCGCACGGTGTATTTCCGCGGCCAGACAGCGGCAGCCGGTGGCGGGGCTGGGCGTGGCGCTGCACCCACTGTCGGTTTCCCCATTGAACGTCTGACCATCCCCGCGAACGGCGGCACCGCGATCGGAAGCGGTGGCGCCGGTGGTGGACGCGGCGCGGGCGTCGGCGGGGGTGCTGCAGTTGGTGGAACTGGTGGTAGCGGCGAAGCGGTGAACTTCGCCTTCAGCGTAAAGGTCGATCGGCGGAAAGAGTGGCAGCAGATCTTCGACGAATCGTATCGTGTGATGAAGTACCGTTACTACGATCCCAAGATGCACGGCAAGGATTGGGCGTCGATCAAGGCCAAATACGAACCGCTGCTCAAGTATGCGGGCACCAACGAAGATGTGTACGACATTGCCAACGCAGCGATCGGCGAACTCAGTTCATCACACACCGGCGTGAGTGGTCCACCGTCGTTCACCGTCGATCGCACCTACGGCACACGCTATCTGGGCTTCGAGATGGAGCCGGCCGGCGGCAGATATCGCGTGTCGCACGTCTACCGTGATGGTCCGGCTGACAAGGAGTGGATGGATATCAAGAATGGCGACTACGTGCTCAACATCGATGGTACCGATGTGAAAACTGGAGACGACTACTGGAAGGTGCTGAGCGAGTCGGAAAACGAATACGTCCCAGTCAAAGTCTCAAGAACGGCTGACGGAACGAACGCAAAAACGTATCGTATTGCGACCGCGACCAATCTCACCAACATCAAGTATGAAGAGTGGGTGGAGAACAATCGCGATTCGGTCGACAAGGCAACGAACGGACAGATTGCATACGTGCACATTCGCGCGATGGATCAACCGTCGCTCGAGCGTTTTCAGAACGAGATCGATCGCTTCTGGCAAAAGAAGGGGATCATCGTCGATATCCGCAACAACGGTGGCGGTAACATCGACCAGGAGTTGCTCGATATCCTCGAACGTCGGCCATATCAGTTCTGGAACAACCGCAGCGGTGCGCGGAGCTGGGGACGCCGTCCCCGTCAGGCGATTGTCGGTCCAAAGGTGATGATGATCAACTACCGTTCGGTGTCAGACGCCGAAGTGACGCCAGCCGGTTTCCGCCAACTTGGATTGGGTCGCATTGTTGGCAACCCCACAGCGGCGCAGGTCATCGCGACGGGCAGCTATCCACTCATCAACGGTGGTGCGATCCGCACACCGGGGTCGCTGGTCGTGAGCTGGGATCCGACCAAGCCGAACAACTATGGCTTCGATCTCGAAAACTTCGGCGTGCCACCGGACGTGTGGGTGAAGAATTCACCTGCTGACGATGCCAAGGGAACGGACAAGGAGCTCAAGGTTGCCATCGACGAAGCGATGCGGATGCTCAAAAATCCATCATGACCGCTAACGTCACTGATCTCGACGCACTCCGACATCGTTTCGCCGATCGCTACTCCATCGATCGACAGCTCGGTCGCGGTGGCATGGGCGCCGTCTATCTCGCGCGCGATCTGCAACTCGATCGATTCGTTGCAATCAAGGTGCTACCAAGTGTGTTCGCCGCGCAGTCAGAGCTGCGAGAACGCTTTCTGCGCGAAACTCGTACTGCAGCCGGTTTTTCGCACCCCAACATCGTCCCCGTCTTCGCGGTCGAAGATCGCGGCGATGTGCTGGCGATGGCCATGGGGTACGTCGAAGGAGAAAATCTCGCTGAACGCGTGACGCGCGCCGGCCCGCTGTCGGTGAAGGAAACGGTGCGACTGCTCCAGGATGTTGGCTACGCGCTCGCGTACGCGCACGGCCGCGGCGTCGTCCACCGGGACATCAAGCCAGACAACATCATGCTCGAGCGCGCAACCGGTCGCGCACTCGTGATGGACTTTGGCATCTCGCGCACGATCAGCAACGCACCGGCCGTGGACACCGGGCTGACGCGCGTTGGCGAAATCGTTGGCACGCCAGAATTCATGAGCCCGGAGCAAGCATCAGGCGATCGGGTCGACGGGCGGAGCGATCTCTACTCGCTGGGTCTCGTCGCCTGGTATGCCGTGACAGGCCAGCTCGCGATCAGCGGCGAGACGACGCAGAAAGTGCTCGTCAAGCAACTGACGGAAACGCTGCCGCCGGTCGCATCGGCGCGCGGTGATCTGCCGGCACCACTCGCCGACGCGATTGACCGACTACTCAACAAGGATCCGAACGATCGATTCGCCACGGCCGAATCACTCGTCGAAGTCATCGATGCCGCACAGCTCTCAGCGCCGGAAATCCCGCTCGCGGTCCGTCTCTTTCAGCAGAGTAGCAAGAGCTACCTTACCAACGCCCTCCTCGTAATCCTGTTCGCGGCGGTCAACGTTGTGCGCTCGGAGGACACGGCTACACTCGACAGGTTGGCGACGGTCAGCGTCGCACTCGCACTCGAAATCGTCCTGCTGGCCACCGTTGCTCGGCAAGCACGCACGCTACGTAGCCTCGGCTTCGACCACGCCGCACTGCGCAAAGGACTCGTTGCGATTCTGGACGAAGGTGACGAGGCCCGCGCGCAGTCGCTCGCCGTACCGGGTGTCGCGCGGAAACGTCGCTTTCGCCACTACGCCGTCTTCCCGATCTTTTTGCTGGGCGCCTACAACGCCTGGAGCGGCTTCGCGCGCCGCATCGAATACAGGCCAAACTACTTCTCGCTCAGTCGATCTGGCGCGATAATAGCGATTTCGGGCATCTGTACAATGTGCGTCGCTGCACTGATCCTCGTCCTCGATCCGTATCGGCGTCCGCTCATGCAGAGTCTCGCCAACGCATTCTGGGGCGGTCGGGTTGGTGCACTGCTGATGGGCTCCACGCGCGCGGTTGCCGGAAGCACTGGTACCACGCGACCTGCGGCCGCAGTGAAAGCCTCGGCGATCAAGCAACCCGATGCTCGGCGAACTACCGCTTCGCCCACCGCGGCGCCTTCCAGTGAATCGCCACGCGGCGCGCTGTCGGCGTCGGTTGTTGCCGAACGCTTTGAAGAGATCGAAGCACGTCTTGCCGCGCTTGAGCAGTCCCGACGTCAGTCGATTATGTAGTGCACGATGTTCGGTCGCAAACTCATGGCAGCATGGCAATCCGCGACAACTACTTTACCGTTTGGGCGGACCGCTCGGGTGCGCGCGCTCATACTGCACGGGCCACGGGAAAGAAGCCCCAAGCGTGTGCGCCGCGAGCAGCGGCCAATGCGGCTGCCGCAACAGCTCGCGCGCGAGCAGCACCATGTCCGCGTCACCACTGCTCACGATCTGCTCGGCTTGCTCGGCTGTCGTAATCAAGCCAACCGTCGCCGTAGCAATGCCGGAACCATCGCGAACCTGCTTCGAAAACGGCACCTGATAGCCAGGGCCAAGCGGAATACGCACGCCGCTGGCTAGCCCGCCACTCGACACATCGATCAGGTCGACACCCGCCGCCTTGAGCCAGGTGCAAAGCTGCACCGATTCTTGGACGTTCCATCCACCTTCGGCCCAGTCGGTCGCAGAGATTCGCACCACCAGCGGCGCAGAATCAGGCAATACCGAACGCATCGCAGCAACAACTTCAAGACAGAACCGCGCACGGTTCTCGAGTGAACCGCCGTAGCTATCCGTGCGATGATTCGACAGCGGCGACAGGAATTCGTGTATCAGGTAACCGTGCGCCGCGTGCAGCTCGATCACGCGAAACCCTGCGGTAAGGGCGCGTACTGTTGCGTCGCGAAAGGCATCGATCATGCGCGTGATGCCGCCAGTCGTCATCGCTTGCGGCTGAGGATAGCTCTCCGAGAACGCGATCGCACTCGGTGCCATCACCTCCGTCCAACCACCATGCTCGGGCGTGACGGTACCACTGCCGTCCCACGGACGGTTCGTACTCGACTTTCGGCCGGCGTGCGCGAGCTGAATGCCCGGTACCGCGCCCTGCGCTTCGATGAAGTGCGTGATGCGCTGCAACATCGGAATGTGTGCGTCATCCCAAATGCCCAGATCCTGCGGACTGATGCGCCCTTCGGCGACGACGGCGGCAGCCTCGGTAAACACCAGCGCGGCGCCACCCACGGCGAACTGTCCCAAATGCACGAGATGCCAATCGTTCGCCAAGCCATGTTCGCTTGAGTACTGACACATCGGCGAAACACCAATGCGATTGCGGAACGTGACGCCGCGCAGCGTCATCGGGGAAAACAGCTGCGATCCGGTCACCGACACGTTCACTTGCTCCACATCGAAAGAAAGCTACATCAGCCCCACAGCGTACTCGACGGCGGTTGCATCACCCCGTCAACGCACTGCAGCGCATCGTCGCGGTCGAGCTTTTGCAGTAGCGGTCCGTCCAGATCAACATAACCGCAGCGCTGACCCACCAGAAATGCCGGCGCCATGCCGAGGGACGTACCGCACATGTTGCCGACCATGAGCTGCATACCCAGTGCAACGGCCTGATCGGACATGGCCAGCGCTTCCGTAAGTCCGCCACACTTGTCGAGTTTGATGTTGATGAATTGATAGCGCGACGAAAGCTCGAGGAGCGACGTGCGATCGGTGCATGATTCATCGGCGGCAAGTGGCAGTGGTGAACGAATGCCGTCGAGTTGCGCATCTTCGTGTCGCTTGACCGGCTGCTCCACCATCTCGACACCGAGTGCGACGAGTTTCGGCAACAGCCGTTCGAGCAGTTCGCGCGACCACGACTGATTGGCGTCTACTGCAATGCGGGCATGCGGATGCTCTTCGCGCACCCAGCGCACGACATCGACGTGACGGTCCTGATCGCACTTGAGTTTGAGCAGCGGATAGCGTCGGGCATCGCGTGCCTTTCGGCGCGTGTCGTCTTCGCTGCCAAGTCCGAGTGTATAAACGGTGGTCAGTTCGCGCATCGGTTGCAGGCCGGCGCTCTTCCAGGCTGGAATGCCACTCTGTTTTGCACGCAGATCCCACAGTGCGCAGTCGAGTGCATTGCGCGCGCCACCAGCCGGCAACAGTGCTTGCAGCCTGGCCAACAGCTCGGCGTCGACTGCGTCGCTCTGCATTGCGCCTTGCAACGTCGGCACGATCAACTCGATCTGTGACGCAAGCGCGACGGGTGTTTCACCATCGTAGTCGACACCTGCCGCTTCTGCGCGACCTGCGTGTCCTGCACTGTCCGTGAGTGTCACAACGATCACCGGCAGCGCCGTAATCGTTCCGCGTGCGATTTCGAACGGTTCAATCAGCTCCCACCGTTCGATCTCAATGCTGCTCGTGATCATGGCGTAGTGATGGCGAATAATTGAGTCGTCACGACGCGAGCAGCGCCTGTGCGATGGCATCGACTCCACCGCGCATCGGATCACACACCGGTACACTCAATTCTCGCGACACGCGTTCGGCGTATTCACTCCACTCGGCGTCCGACAGCGTGGTCGAGTTGATGCTCACACCAACGCAACGGATCGCGCGATTGGTGACACGTCCTGCCACGACATACTGCGCAATCGCGTCGCTCAATTCCGGCAACGGAAAGCCGGGGTAGTACTCGACGGTTTTGCGTGACGGGTCGTGACAGAGCACGAACGCATCGGGCTGCGAACCATGAAGCAAGCCGAGTGTAACGCCCGCGTATGCAGGATGAAATAACGAGCCCTGTCCTTCGATCACGTCCCAATGATCGGGCGCATTGTCAGGGGACAACGTCTCCGCTGCACCAGCGATGAAATCGGCAACGACAGCATCGATCGCAATTCCTTCGCCGGCAATCATGATGCCCGTCTGACCTGTCGCCCGGAATGTCGCGTTCACCCCGCGCGCCTTGAGCGCATCGGTCAGTGCGAGTGCCGTGTATTTCTTGCCGAGTGCGCAGTCCGTGCCAACAGTCGCCACACGCAGGCCTGTGCGCTTGCGTCCGGTGCCTGCCGGAAAAATCACGTCGCTGTGACGCACATCATGCAGATGCACCCCATGCTCTTCGGCGGCGCGCACCAACGACGGAAACGAAGTCAGTCGAGTGTGCATGCCGCTTACGAGATCCAGTCCACAGGCGATTGCGTCTTCAAGATCAGGCAACCACGCGCTCGGCAACTTGCCTCCCACCGACGCGATGCCAATGACCAGACTTCCCGCCCCTGCTGCCGCAGCGGCTGAGGGAGATAGACGCGGTACCCCCACACTCACCGTCGCCGTCGGCAGACTCCATTCGCCCAACACGTTTTCGCGACTCCAGTCGCGCAGCCCAGACGCGGTTTTCGCGTCGGTCGGATGCTGCGCGTCGCCCAGATAGAGCAGGTACGGTTTTCTGAGTTGATGCATGCGGAGGCTGGACGGGTTACTGGAGTGCCTTGGGGCCAAGCGTGTACCGCGAAATCCATTCGTACTCGCGCTTCATGCGATCCATCTGATGATAGTACTCTTGAAATCCATGGCCTTCGCGAGGATAAAAGACCAGTTCTGTTGTCTTGCCGCGATCTTTGAGCGCACGATAGAACTCCATCGGCTGACCGATCGGAACGCGTTCATCGTTGCCGCCATGCAGGATGAGCAGGGGTGTCGTGATCTTGTCGCTGTAACTGATGGCAGAGCGCTCGAGATAGAACTTGATCGACGGGTTGATGATCGACCCATCGTACTGCGGCACGCCATTGAAGAATGTGTCGATGTAGCCGGGAATGTCGCTCGTGCCCGCCATCGACAACAATGAAGGCAGACCGGCACCCATCATGGCGGCCTTGAAGCGTCCCGTCTGCGAAACCACCCACGAAGTCATGTAGCCACCGTAGCTCCACCCTTCAAAGGCCATGCGCGTTGAATCCACGATACCCCGGGCGATCAGCGCATCGACACCCGTCATGATGTCACGGTAGTCGCCACCGCCCCAATCCGGGATGTTTCCGCGCATCCACTTTTCGCCGTAGCCCGTCGAGCCGCGCGGATTCGGATAGAGCACCGCCCACCCCTGCGCCGCCCACGATTGACCAGGGCTCGTGCCGCCCTTGAATCCATTTACATGTGCCCCTGTCGGTCCACCGTGCGCCGAAACAATCAGCGGCACTTTCTGACCGGCCGTGTAGCCGACTGGCTTGAGCAACACACCTTCAACCAGCGACCCGTCTTTGCTCTTCCAGGTGATCACTTCCGATTCACCAAGCGCGGCCTCGGACAACCACGCATTCGTGTTCGTGATGCGTCTGGGCGTCGGCGTGCTGGCATCCTGCACGTAGAGTTCAGCCGGCCAGTTCGGCGTGTCGAATACGAATGCCATCTTCGCACCATCGTTGCTCACCGACGAACCGCCCACCACGACATCCGTGGTCAGCTTTGTGTATGTCTTCGTGCTCAGCACATAGTCGTACATGCTCTGATAGACCCGATCACTTGCGCTGAACCAGATATGTTTTCCGTCCGGCGACCAGCGCGCCTGCCCAGCGCTCACGTCGAACGCGGCTGACGCATGATCGGTGACGGTGCGTGACGCGATGTCGTACGTGACGAGATGCGCGTTGCGGATCGTGCGCGGCATGATGCCGTCCTTGTTCGGCTTCCACTCGTGCGGATTGATCGTGTACACGAGCGTGCGGCCATCGGGCGAAAACTGTGGTGTGCTTTCGACATCGTGCATCGTGGTGATTGCATTCACCTGCTTCGACATGACATCCGCGACATACGCATCCCGACGTTCATCGCGGATGAGTGTCGTTGGCGATGCGTCGAACGCGATCCTGCTCCCATCGGGCGACCACGATCCTGCACTGCGCACCGTAAATGCACCACTGGTGATCTTGGTCGCCTTTTTCGTCTCGAGATCGATCACCCACAACTGATTGAGGCGCAGGTCACTTTCGTACACCTTCGGGTCGTCGCGGCGGCGCAGACGCGCTTCAGCTTCACGCGATA
>JAYUWD010000460.1:0-3203 GCA_043753735.1 Gemmatimonadaceae bacterium | reverse complement strand
CTCTTGCCATCGGTGTCGCGCTCTCCGCGTGCGCGTCGGCCAAAGCCGTGTCACCGCAGTTCATCGCATCGAACGCGCCGGCGCCCGGGCCGTTCTCGCCCGCCGTGCGCGTTGGCAGTACGCTGTATCTTTCGGGGCAGATCGGCACCGATGCGAGTGGCACGCTGGTGAAGGGCGGCATTGATGCCGAAACGCGTCAGGTGATGAACAACATCAAGACGGTCGTGGAAGCCAATGGATCGACGATGGATCGCGTGGTCAAGTGCACCGTCTTTCTGGCGGACATGAAGGAGTGGCCTGCGATGAATGTCGTGTACGCAACATTCTTTCCCAATCACAAGCCCGCGCGCAGCGCGATGGGCGCGAACGGACTCGCGCGCGACTCACGTGTCGAGATCGAGTGCATCGCGATCGTGGGCCGGTGACCTCAAGCAACCACGGCTGTCGCCATTGCATGTCGCGCGAAGTCGCGAAAAAAGAAGCCGTCTCGATCGTCACAATTCGGCTGATGCACACATGATTCCCCAACCACGCAACTTGGCCTGGGTACATTCGATAATGCACCAAAATACCCTCCGAGCAGTTGCCTTGTGTTGGCTGATGGGGCTCACTGCCTGTGCCGCGAACCGTCGTCCCCCAATCACCGTTCCTGAACTGGAGCGCGATGCAGTTACGCTACGCGCGCTCGACCGCACCACACGCGATTCGGTCATCGAACGACTCGCGCGTCGCGCGCTGACACGCGACGATCGCACAATCGACATTCTCATGCTTTCGGGCGGCGGACAGAATGGCGCGTTCGGCACAGGGTTTTTGCGCGGTTGGCTGTCACGCAGCGAAGCACCGATGCCGCGCTTCGATCTCGTCACCGGTATCAGCACGGGAGCGCTGCAAGGGCCCTATGCCCTGCTTGGGACCAAGGCGGCGTTGGACAGCATCACGGCCACCTACGCGCGCGCTGCGACTGAGATCGCGCCCACAGTCGACTGGCTATTTCTCCTTCGTCGCACTGGTGGTCTCGTGAACACTAGGCGCTTCGACCGCGCACTCGAGAAAACCGTCGACGGACAGTTCCGCGATCAGCTACGCACGGCACTTGTCCAAGACCGGCAATTCGTCTTTGCTACGACCGACTTCGATCTTGGCGTTGGGCGCATTTGGTCACTCGGCGAAACGCTCGACAGCACCGCGGCGGGGCTCGCACGCACGCAACAGCTGCTGAAAGCGGCAACGGCGATTCCCGGCATCTTTCCGCCGGTGATGATCGATGGACATCTGCACGCTGATGGAGGCGTGATTGCCAACGTCCTCACACTGCTTTCGTTCGAAGATTACCAGCGTCTCGCAACCCGGCTCGCGGCACTTGGCGTACGTGATGTCAACGTGCGGGTCTGGGTGGTGATGAATCTCTGGACGTACATCGATCCCAAAGTGATTCCGGCATCGAACAGGTCAAAGATCGGCGCACGCTCCAACGCGCTACTCTTCTACTCGCATCAGCCGGAAACGCTTTCCGCGCTGTCGAATCTTTCGCGCGCGGTATCGTCGCAGATTCCGGGACTGCATATGCAACTCCGTGTCGCTCAACTGCCGGCATGGTTTTCCACGGAGCCTGGTGCGGACAAGCTGTTTGATCGTCAATTCATGCAGCGACTCGACAGCCTCGGCTACGCCAAGGCGCGAAGCAGCGCACCGTGGGATTCCATTCCGTCCGCGTTTGCGCGACCTGCGCGGCCGCAGTAGCGCGATCGCGATGCGCAAAAGTCTTTTTGTGCGAGCAACACCATCGACCCTGACATGAACGCACGCATCGAAGGACCGTTGCCCGATCTCGAAGTGATTCGGCATGATCCGTACAACGCAGAGACACCAGAGCGCGCACTCGCCGAGTCCGTCACACCAACAGCGAATGTCTACGTTCGCACGAACTTCGACGTGCCATCGCTCGACCATTCGCATGTCATTGCTGTTGGTGGTGCTGTACGCACACCATTCTCGCTTGACGCGCAATCGTTGAAAGCATTGCCGCAACACACCATTACCGCCACGATGGAGTGTGCCGGCAACGACCGTTTGTCGATGCATCCATTGCCGAGTGGAGAGCCGTGGTGGCGTGGTGCTGTGAGCACGGCAACGTGGACCGGGGTGCCGCTGCGCGCGTTGCTCGATCGCGCGCTGCTCGATGCTGATGTGGTTGAAATTGTGGTATCTGCGGCAGACACCGGCGAACGCGAGGATGCAGACGGCTCTGTGCGTTTTGCGCGATCCATGCCAACTGCAGAAGCGTTGCAGTCGCACGCCCTGCTCGCACTGTCAATGAACGGCGAGCCGCTCACCGCAATGCATGGCGCGCCAGTGCGACTCGTTGTTCCCGGTTGGTACGGGATGGCGAGTGTGAAGTGGGTGACGGCCATCGACGCAGTGCGCACGCCGTTCGTCGGCTACTTCCAGCGGCAGCGCTACGTGTACGATGAGCCAGGTGGCGTGGTGCCAGTAACGCGCATGCGCGTGAAATCGATCATCACATCGCCCATGGATGGCGGACGTTCAGGGCGTGAGCTCGTGGTGCGGGGCTGGGCGTGGTCGGGGTACGGCGCGATCACGCGCATCGAGGTTGGTCTCGACGGTGGCAACAGTTGGCAGGATGCGATCATCGGTACGCCCGACTCGCCGCATGCGTGGACGCCGTGGGAATGTGTGATGCAGGCTCAGCGCATCGGTCGGGTATCGCTGCGCAGTCGTGCCACAGATTCGAGTGGCGCGACTCAGCCCGATGCGATCATCTGGAATCGACTCGGCTACGGCAACAACGCCGTGCGTACGATCATCGTCGACGTGGTATGACGCAAGCGTTCAGCCGCAGGGCCCTTTATCGTACGTAGAATGCCGACCGTGACCACGGCGAACCGGTGGCGTGTCAGCAGTGCGCGGACACGGATTAACGAATGTCGAGAATTGATTTGGAGCGGACTCGCGACTGTGGTACTCTGGCGGGGTGGGTGTCACGGCTTGGCTTTAGCTTCGACATATGACGCCTGAAGGACGATACAGGGTGGATGATCCGACGGGAGACCCGGACAGCCGATCTTTGCCATGAGGCGCCTTAAAAAGAGTGGTCAGCTGGCGTGTTGCGCTGACCCATTGAGTCTACCCTGGCCCGATGCGATCATCGCGACAACAGGGAGCGGATGCTGCGTCGCATC
>JAYUWD010000459.1:0-3217 GCA_043753735.1 Gemmatimonadaceae bacterium | reverse complement strand
TTTGGCAATTGCTGTCAACCCCGCAGCCGTCGCCGCCGGGATCATTGCGCGACGCGAGATCGAGCGCGGCGTGCAGTACGGACCAGCAAACGAATTTGCACGGGGCGTGTTCGACGTGGCCGACCGGGTGTCCCCGCTTCGCCACGACGAGCTGCACCAGAACGCGATCAATGTCTACATCAACGAGCGCGATGGCGCGCTGCTGACGGCTGCGCGCACGCTCTCGGCCGATTCGAGCTATCGCCAACTCAGCGTTCGCCGGCTGATGACGATGTTGCGCCGCGTGCTCTACCGGCAAATGCAATGGGCCGTATTTGAGCCAAATGACTTTCGCTTGCGTGGCGACATTCGCAATCAGCTCGACGCGTACCTACGCCAGCTCTTTGCTGCAAACGCGTTTGCTGGCGCGCGCGCGGAGGATGCATTCTTCGTGCGTTGCGACGATGAACTCAACCCGCAGTCTGTGGTCGACGCGGGTCGCTTGTACTGCTACGTCGGTGTTGCGCCAGCCGAGCCGCTCGAGTTTCTGGTGTTACAGATTGCGCGCGACGGCGATGGCACACTGCGCGTGCAGGGATAGCGACCCATGTCTGCCGATCCGCAGCGCGCGCTGCTCTCAACGTTCAACTTTCGCGTCGCACTCAACCGGTCCGGTGGCGGTGCGGGCGGGGGCGCGGGTGCAAGCGCCAGCGTCGGCGTGAGCGCTGGCATCTCACTGAGTGCAAGCGTCTCGGCCAGTGCATCTGCAAGCGGTGGCGGGTTGAGTGCCGGTGCGAATGCTAGCTTCGGTGCGTCACTCGACGTCGGTGCGAGCATCGGCGCCGGCAGCAGCTCGGGCCAGCTTGGTGATGGCGGGTTTCAGGAGTGCAGCGGTTTGCAGATTGACATGGACGTGCACGAAATAACAGAAGGCGGTCGCAACGACGGCACGGTGCGCCTGGCTGGGCGCGGCAAGTACACGAACATCGTGCTCAAGCGCGGCATGCTGTTTCCTGTTGGTGGTACCGCCGTCAACGAAATCTGGAGCTGGCTGCAGGGCATGCTGTCGGGCCAACGCCCCGTCGTGCGATACGATGGCGTGATTGAAGTGCTCAACGCATCGAGCGGCGCCGTCTCGGCGACGTGGGTATTCGACCGCGGGCTACCCGCGAAAGTATCGGGGCCGAGCATGAATGCGAAGTCGGGCGAGATCGCGATTGAGGAGTTGACGATCGCGCACGAAGGCCTCCGGCTGAGGCTCTGAGCGATGCCACTCGAAAAAGCCAGGCTCACGGAAATCGAAGATCTCGACGGCGGCTCAACGCGCGTCGCCGGGCCGGAGATTGCCGTACAGTTCAATCCCGCGTCGCTCAAGCTTTCGTTCACGAACAAAATTGAGACGCAGGAGACAAAGGGACAACAAACGCGGCAGTTCATTGGCATGTCGTCGACATCATTGTCGTTCGATCTCGAATTCGACACGAGCGATGAGGGCCAAACGGGCGCGCCAGTGTCTGTGCGCACGCGGACGGCGGCCATCGAACGTTTCCTCATGCCCAAGGGCGACGGCAAGGAAAAGCAGAAGCCGCCCAAGGCGCGCTTCAGCTGGAATGAGACAGTCATCGACGGCATCATCGAAAGCCTTGCCATTGATCTGACACACTTTGCGAGCGATGGCACGCCGCTCCGCGCGAAGATGTCGGTTACGATGCAGGAGCAGAACGCGAAATATCAAGCGGGTAAGTTGGGACCTGGTGCGAACAGTGGGAACGGCGCTCGTGCGCCGGGTGGCAACGGCGCGGGGCCTGGCAGTTTTGGTGGCGGTGTTGGCTTCAGCGGAGGCGCAAACGCAAGCATTGGCTTTGGTGCGAGCGCTGGCATAAGTCTTGGCGCGAGTGCGGGCTTTAGCGCCGGATTCAGCGCGGGCGCGAGCATCACCGACAGCACGCGCATGGCGCTCTCCGGTGAATCGGCGGCGGAGTTTGCAACGCGCAACGGACTCGATCCCGCTGCGTGGCGCGGCGTGACGGGTGCGGGAGGAAGTTCGCTCGCGCTTTCTGGCGGCGCAGAAGTGAACTTCAATTCGTCGCTGAGCGCGAGTGGTGGCATGGGCGTGGCTGTTGGTGTTGAGACCGGCGCGAACGCATCACCGGAAGCGAAGATTGGCCTCGATGCGCGCGGCGCCGTTCCGACCGCAGCGGGGCTAGCGCTGGGCGGCGCTGCTGCTTCGGCCGGCTTTGCCCTGGCATCCGCCGGTGGCGTGCGCGCAGCGATGGAAACCGTGAACAGCAATCGCGCGATAAACGCCGCGGCCACCAGCAAAGCGTCGTTTGGTGAAGTGGCATCCGCGACGATGTCTGCGCCACTCGAGCAATCACGCGCGCCGTTGCGTCAAACGGGGTTGCCGTCCGCCTCCGTGCAAGCCGCAACCCCGTCTGCACCACCGCCACCCCTCGCTGATGCGCGCGCGACGACCTTTGGATTTGGCGTGCCACTCCGCCCGCTGGTGAGCGGAGCCGCAATGACACGCACTGGCCTGCTTGGCGGCGCGATTCCCCTGCGTCCGAACGAACGCGCGAGCGATGCGCTTGCGCCGAGTGGTGATCCAACAGTGGCGCCGTGGATGCATTTGCCGACCAGCAAGCCACAAAAGAAGTCCGACGCCGTTCAACGCACGCGCCAGCCCGTTCGTGCTTGTGGCTGTCACGGTGCGTGCACGCACCGGGGCCGCTGATGCCGGTCATCATCGAAGAAATGACGACGACGGTTGACGTCACATCTGCCGCCGCACCTGCCGGAGCCGCACCACCGCGCAGCAACTCGCTCGCAGAACGCGAGCGCGCGCGTCGCAGTGCAGAACGCGCAGTGCGCGTCGCGCGTCGCACGCAGGCGGAGGGTTACGATGACTGAACTTTTCGCCGCCACTGCGCCGGTGTTCAAAGTTGACGGCACGCTGTCGGGCGAGATTGCTCGCGACGTCATGTCGCTCCGCATTGAGGAAGCAACCGACGGGCTCAAGACACTCGAGCTGCGATTGCTCGCCGAGGGGCCGCGACCGAACGAGCCCGACGAGGGCGAACTCTATCTCGATGGACGGAGCATCGATTTCGGGCGCACGGTCGAAGTTTCGATTGGGCCCGCCGCAGCCGCGCGCATTGTCTTTAGCGGCGCGGTGAGCGCCATTGAAGCGACGTACTTGAGCGGTGTGGTGCCGTCGGTAACGGTGTTTGCAGAAGAC
>JAYUWD010000458.1:0-9774 GCA_043753735.1 Gemmatimonadaceae bacterium | reverse complement strand
CTGTTGTCGTAACGTCCGAAGCCTACGCGCGTGAGCATGGCCTCAATATCCTCGCTCGCATTACCGGCTATGCGACCGGCGCGACGAATCCGCAGGATTTGTTCTTCGCGCCGATCACTGCGGTGAAGAACCTGATGAAAAAGACCGGCGCGACGATCACTGACTACGATCTCATCGAAGCGAACGAAGCTTTTGCTTCGCAGGCGCTGGCCGATGGTGAAGGACTCGGGTGGGACTTCGATCGTGTTAACGTGAACGGGGGGGCTATCGCACTCGGTCATCCAATCGGCGCGAGCGGTACGCGCGTCCTCGTCACGCTGCTTCACGCACTTGCCGACCGCAACGCGCAACGCGGACTGGCGACACTTTGTCTTGGCGGCGGCGATGCCGTCGCGCTCTCGGTCGAGCGGGTCGGATAGTGCAACGACGGCCGAGGCGGAGCGCGATGTCCCTCGCGGATTCGCCACGGTGGTTGTACGCAGGGCCTGGGCAGCTGCGCGCACCGTGGCGACTGCTCACTTTCGGTGCGAGTCTGTTTCTTGCGCAAGGGATCGCCGAGTCGTTTATCAGCCCCGCGTTCGGCCTGTTGTCGTTGGCGGTCGGTGAAACAATTCCATCGTATCCGTGGACGATGCTCGTGGCGGTGTTCGCGGCCGTCATTGTTGCATTGCGCAATGTGGACGACGCACCGTGGGCGGCCGTCGGGCTGGGGGAAAGCGCATGGAACGTTCGCGTTCTGTCGCAAGGAGTTTTCTTCGGGGCGGCAGCGATTGTCGGAACGACGTCGATCCTCTGGATTATCGGTGCGTTGCGTTTCGAGACATTGCCGTTGGTCGATGGCAATGTCTCCACGCTCCATGCGTGGGGCGGGACATCACTTCGATTGCTGATGCTGCTCGCGCCTGCGGCGTTGTGGGAAGAGCTCATCTTTCGCGGGTATTTGTGGCACGTTGCCGTCGATAGGGCGGGCATTGGCTTCGCGCGTTGGAGCACAAGCCTCGCATTCACGGCGGTTCACCTCATGAATCCGGGTGCGAGCATTCGTTCGAGCATTGTTGTGTTTCTCGCAGGACTCTGCCTGGGACTCGTGCGCGAACGTTATTCGAGCCTTCCCGCCGCATGGGGCGCCCATCTCGCATGGAACTGGGTCATGGCCGCCGCGCTACATGTCCCCGTGAGCGGTCTCGCATTTGCAACACCTGGGTATCGCGCACTCATGTCCGGACCAGATTGGTTGACCGGTGGTGAGTGGGGGCCTGAGGGCAGCGTGATTGCTGGACTCGTGTTGTTGACTGCGCTGGTGGGCTTTGACTGGCCGCGTTGCCAGCAATACATCTCGAAGGTTTTTTCGACTCAAACTGATCACCTGCGCAACGCGACGTCGCCTCTGCGACGGTCGCAGGCGCAATGACACGGAGCTGAACGCATGAGTGAAGTGGGTGGTCTCGAAGCCGTGCCCGTACGCATTGCAGTGGTTGGCGCCGGCCAGATGGGCAACGGCATTGCACACGTCTTCGCCGCAGGTGGGCATGACGTCACGATGATCGATGTCAGCGCCGAAGCACTCGCGCGCGGTACGGAAACGATCAAAAAAAATCTTGATCGGCAGGTGAAAAAGGGCGGCATGACGGCAGACGTCGCCGCCGTCGCGCTCGCGCGCGTTGCAACGGCGACGTCGCTCGATGCGGTGGCAGACGCGACGCTGATCATCGAAGCGGCAACCGAACGCACCGATCTCAAGTTCCGCATCTTTGCGGATCTCGATCGCGTCGCTCAACCTGGCGCGATTCTCGCCAGCAACACGAGTTCCATCTCCATCACCGAAATTGCCGCGCGCACCACGCGCCCCGAGCTCGTCATCGGCATGCATTTCATGAATCCGGTGCCGGTGATGCAACTGGTCGAGGTGATTCGTGGCCTCGCCACCAGCGATGCAACAACGGCCACTGTGATGACCGCGGCCAAAGCCCTGGGCAAAGTTCCAGTCGAGGTGAATGATTTCCCCGGCTTTGTGGCCAATCGCATTCTCATGCCCATGATCAACGAAGCGATCTACTGTGTGATGGAAGGCGTTGGAACGCCGGAAGCGATCGACACAGTCATGAAGCTCGGCATGAATCATCCCATGGGCCCGCTCGCCCTCGCCGATTTCATTGGACTCGACACCTGTCTCGCCATTCTTGAAGTGTTGCACAACGGACTCGGCGATCCCAAGTACCGTCCATGCCCACTGTTGCGCAAATACGTCGCCGCCGGCTGGTTGGGTCGCAAGAGCGGCCGCGGTTTTTACACCTACTGACCGATCGCTACCACGCAATGTCGCTTCTTCCACTGACAGACACGCAGCGCGAAATCCAGTCGCTCGCCCGCACGTACACGCAACGCGAACTCGTGCCGCACGCAAGCGCGCGCGATCGGGATTCATTTTTTGATCGCGCCATGGTCACGCAACTCGCCGATCTCGGATTTTTCGGCATGCTCATCCCTGAGGAATACGACGGACTCGGGCTCGACGTGCGCAGCTATCTGCTGGCGCTCGAAGAGATCGCCGTCGGTGATGCGTCGGCTGCGGTGCTGCTCAGCGTGCACAATTCGCTGCCTACGCAGATGCTGCTCAAGTTCGGCACCGCCGACCAGAAGCAACGCTTTCTCGGGCCCATGGCGCGGGGCGAACTGCTTGGCGCATTCATGTTGTCCGAGCCCGAAGCTGGTTCTGACGCCGGATCACTTCGCACGCAGGCCACTCGCGACGGGGAGGACTGGATTCTGGACGGTACGAAAGCGTGGGTGTCACACGGCAACGAAGCGGGCGTCTTGCTGTGCATGGCGCGGACAGATACTCCCGAAACGCGTCGCAGCAGCAACGGCATTTCCACCTTCATCCTCACCCCCGATCTTCCCGGCTTTCACCTCGGCAAGAAAGAGGCGAAGATGGGGCTGCGCGCGTCCCCTACCTTGCAGATTACACTCGACGGCTGCCGAGTGCCTGGCGATCGGCTGTTGGGCGAGGAGGGCAAGGGATTTTCGTACGCCCTCGGCTCGCTGGATGAGGGGCGACTCGGCATTGCGGCTCAAGCCATTGGCATTGCCCGCGCGGCGCTCGAAGCAGCGACGCGGTATGCGTCCGAACGGAAACAGTTCGGCAAGCCGATCGTCGAGTTCCAGGCGATCCAGTTCAAGCTCGCCGATATGGCGACTCAGATCACCGCAGCTCGCACGCTGTTGCATGCGGCCGCTGCGGCGAAGGAAGCTGGTGAAAAGATCACCCGCTTCAGCTCCATGGCGAAACTCTTCGCCTCCGAAACCGCGATGTCGGTGACGACGCAGGCCGTGCAGATCTTTGGCGGCTATGGCTACGTCACCGACTATCCCGTCGAACGCTATTTTCGCGATGCCAAGGTGACCGAAATCTACGAGGGTACTTCGGAGATTCAGCGCATTGTCATAGCGAGAGAAGTGTTGGCCGCTGCTGCGGCCTCCGACGGTTCTCTCCCCGACTGACCTCCGATGCACATTTTTGAAACGCTTGCAGAGATGGGCCACGAACAACTGGTGATGTGCCACGACAAGGCGTCCGGTTATCGCGGCGTGATCGCGATTCACGATACAACCCTTGGCCCCGCCCTTGGCGGCTGTCGCTTCTGGAACTACGCGACGGATGACGCGGCGATCGTTGACGCGCTCCGCCTGTCGCGTGGCATGACCTACAAGAATGCCGTCGCTGGACTCAATCTCGGCGGGGGCAAGTCGGTCATTATCGGCGACAACAAGGCGGTCAATCGCGAGATGATCTTTCGCGCACACGGTCGGTTTGTCGATTCACTTGGCGGACGTTACGTCACGGCAGAAGACGTGGGTACGTCGGTCGAGGACATGGACTTCGTCCACATGGAGACCAAATACGTCACCGGTATCGGTTCAAAGTCGGGTGACCCGTCATCCGTCACTGCGCACGGCGTCTTCCGGGCCATCGAAGCGTCGGCGTTCGAACGGTGGGGAAGTGATTCACTCGAAGGACGCACGGTGGCGATTCAGGGATTGGGTCATGTGGGCTACCATCTCGCCAGGGAGCTGCACACCGCGGGCGCAAAGCTCATCATCACGGATATCGATAACGCGCGCATTCAGCGTGTCGTCGACGCAACGGGTGCGACGGTCGTCGGGCTGAGCGACATCTACGGCGTGAAGGCGGACATCTTCACACCCTGCGCGCTCGGTGGCGTGATCAATGACGAAACGATTCCGCAGCTGCAGGTCGAAATTGTCGTTGGCGCAGCAAACAATCAGCTGCTCGAAGATCGGCATGGGGATGACCTTGAAGCGCGGGGCATTCTGTACGCGCCGGATTACGTCGCGAACGCTGGCGGCGTTATCAACGTCTACAGTGAGCTGACGGGTTGGAGCCGTGAGCGATCGCTTCGCAAGGCCGATGAGATCTACGACACGGTGCTCAGCGTCTTTCGTCTGGCCAAGGACACCAATATCCCGACGTACAAGGCTGCGGATCGTGTGGCGGAGCAGCGTATTCAAGCCGTTCGTGGCATGATTCAGACCTGGCCCAAGTTCCCCAATCGCGAGAGCTGAACATGGTTGACGTCGCACACCCGGGTGAGCGCATTCCGATCGCATCCGATCACGCTGGGTTCGAGCTCAAGGAACGCCTGAGCGCAACGCTGGCGGAGATGGGCTATTCAGTCCAGGACATCGGGACGCATAGTACCGCCAGTACGGACTACTCCGACTATGCGCATCCGCTCGCGCAGCAGGTCTCGTCCGGCGACGCCGAGCGTGGCATTTTGCTGTGCGGTACAGGGCTCGGCATGTCATACGTGGCCAATCGCTACCCGGGTGTGCGCGCCGCCGTGGCGTGGACCCCGGAAATCGCAGCGTTGGCGCGCAAGCACAACGATGCGAACATTTTGGTGCTCCCGGCGCGTTTTGTTTCTGACGAAGACGCGATCGCGATTATGCGAGCATGGTTGAACACGAAATTCGAAGGCGGCCGACACGCGCGCCGAGTGGAAAAGATCGAACGTATTGGCGCAGACAGCGCCGGGAGTGAGGCGTGAGCAACAACGTGAATATTGAGCAGACGGATGCGGCAAGCACGTCATGGCATCTGTGGGATCGTTGCCCTCCCGGCGATGCATTGTTGAGTGCAGATCCGGAAATTGCGCACTTGATCGAAGCGGAAATTCAACGGCAAAGCGACGGCATCGAACTGATCGCCAGCGAGAATTTCGTGTCTCCGGCCGTCATGGAGGCGATGGGTTCTCCGCTGACGAACAAGTACGCGGAAGGGTTGCCGGGCAAGCGCTACTACGGTGGCTGTGAGGTGGTCGACAAGGTCGAGCAGCTTGCGATCGATCGCGCGAAGCAATTGTTCGGTGCGGATCACGCTAACGTGCAAGCGCACAGTGGAGCCTCCGCGAACGCTGCCGTGTTTCTCGCGTTTCTCAAGCCGGGCGACACGTTCCTCGGCATGGACCTTTCGCAGGGCGGCCACCTCACCCACGGCTCGCCGGTGAATTTCTCGGGTCTGTTGTACAAGGCCGTGTCGTATGGCGTGACCGACGACGGAATCATCGATTACGAGCAGATGCGCGCGGCGGCCCGCGAGCACAAACCCAAGATGATCATCGCCGGCTACAGTGCGTATTCGCGCACCATCGACTGGCAGGCGTTCGCTGATGTTGCCAAGGAAGTTGGCGCGCTGTTCATGGTCGACATGGCGCACTTTGCAGGGCTCGCGGCAACTGGCGTTTATCCTTCGCCCATTCCGTTCGCCGACGTGGTCACCAGTACCACACATAAAACGCTTCGTGGACCACGTGGTGGCATCATCCTCTGCAAGGCCGAACACGCTAAAGCGGTCGACAAGGCGATCTTCCCCGGAATGCAGGGTGGTCCGCTTGAGCATGTGATTGCCGCAAAGGCCGTTGCGTTCAGAGAGGCGCTGCAGCCGTCGTTTACACAGTATTGTCAAGATGTCGTGAGCAACGCGCGGGTGCTGGCGGCCGCTCTTGCCAAGCGCGGCTTCCAAATCGTTTCTGGTGGCACGGACAATCACTTGATGCTTGTCGATTTGCGCAACCGCGGACTCACGGGCAAGGTGGCCGAAAAGGTGCTCGATCAGGCGGCAATCACCGTCAACAAGAATACGGTTCCCAAGGAGACGCAGTCGCCGTTCGTGACCAGCGGCATTCGGATAGGCACACCGGCTGTCACTACCCGCGGTATGGGCGCCGACGCCATGGAACAGATCGCAACGCTCATCGATCGTGTGCTGCAATCTCCCGAAGACATGAGTGTCATCAGCGCGACTCGCGCGGAAGTCAAGGAGTTGGCCGATTCATATCCGCTCTACCGCGCCGTCGCTCGCATCTAACCCACTCGGAAGCCCACCGCCGCCAAATGCAAGGCATTGTGGGCTCCCTGTCGCCCCTGCATCATTTAATGAGCTTTCGAAGACGTTGCAACGTTTGTTGGATGCGCGTCTTCTCCAGTGAATCCGAACGTTGGTAACCGTTCCGCACCGCACAAGGGAAAAGAGCTGTGACTGAGTTGGCGTTTCGCGATGGCATCATGGAGCAGATTCGTCTGCGTGAACCACGCTTTGAAGAGCGCGCATATCTCTTCGTGTTGGCGGCGCTTGAGCATTGCCAGAAGCGCCTTCTCGAACGTCGGCACATCACTGGTCCCGAGCTTGCACACGCTTGCCGCGAGTTGGCGCTGCAGCGCTTCGGCGTGACCGCCAGACTGGTCCTTGAACATTGGGGACTTCGCGGCACGCGCGACATCGGCGATATCGTGTTCACGCTCGTGGAGATGGGTCTGCTCGTCAGTCAGCCGCAGGATTCCCGCGACGACTTCCTCGGCGTCTTCGATTTCGAAAACGCATTTGAGCGCGAGTACCCTTGGAGCACCGCTCACGTCTGACTTCTGCTGCTGATCCCGTGCAACTGTCGCGACTGCGGATTACCAGTGCGGCAGAGGCCGCGGCTCGCGACCAGGCGGCCATTCAAAACGGGGCGGCTTCATTTGCACTGATGCTGCAGGCGGGGAGTCAGGCCGCCGCTGCACTCCTCCGTGACTTTGGTAATCGACTGCAGCACGGTGTCGCGCTTTATGCGGGAGTTGGCAACAACGGTGGGGACGCGTACATCGTAGCGGCCCAACTCGCACGAGCAGGTGTGAAGGTGCGCGTGCATGCCGTTGCTGTTCCGCGCACCGAAGACGCACAACGAGCCGCCGCACTCTGCGCGCCATCGCTCGTGCATGGTCCACCCACTGGGCGCGAGCTGGTGGTCGTCGATGGACTGCTCGGCACCGGACATCGTGGGTCACTGCGCGACGATGCGCGACGGCTGTGCGATGTGATGACGCTCGCGCGTGAGCGGGGGGCAACCATCGCGGCGCTCGATCTGCCATCGGGACTCGACGCTACGACCGGTGCCGTCGCCCAGGGAAGTGTTGCTGCGCATGTGACGTTGACCTTTGGCACCATCAAACGCGGGCTGCTCTTCGCGCGTGGACACACCGGTCGCATCCTGCTGCTCGATATCGGCCTCGCGCGACACGCGCAGCATGATGATGGCGCGTGGATGATGGCCGACGAGGCGACCATCGCGCGCCTGCTGCCCTCGACGCCTTGGGATGCCCACAAGGGACGACGTGGTCGACTCGCACTGGTGGGCGGCGCGACAGGAATGGCCGGTGCCCTCATACTCTCGACGCGCGCCGCGCTCGCTGCGGGATGCGGATTGGTGCGGAGCTGGACTGAGTCGTCGGGGGTGCCCGTACTCCAGCAGGCCGTGCCACAAGCCATCACCAACGTGTGGCCCGCCGCGAACGATGATGCCGCTGAATCGGCGTGGGGCACTGCACTGGCCATCGGTCCGGGACTTGGTCGCGGCGACACGTCCTACGCGCTCCTCAAGCGCGCGCTGGGCGAAAATGTGGGCGTACCGATTTTGCTCGACGCCGATGCACTCACACTGATGGCATCGCACACCACGTCCCGCGACGCGGCAATGGCCTTGCGCGAGATTGGGGACAACGCAACAAGCGTTGTTTGTACTCCGCATCCTCGTGAGTTCGAGCGGTTGCTCGGCGCGAAATTGTCAACTGATTGGCAAACGCGCGCAGACGTGCTCCAGGATTTCTCGTCACGCGCAAACGTGATCGTCGTCCTGAAAGGCACGCCAACACTTATGGCGTCACCGAGTGGCAACGCGCTACACACTATTGCGCGTGGAACTGCACTGCTCGCCACCGGCGGCAGTGGCGACATACTCACGGGACTCATCGGCGCGCTGTTGTCGCAGGGAATCCCCGCGGACAGCGCCGCTATGCTCGGCGCGACCGTGCATGGTCTTGCCGCCGAAATCGCGACGCACAACGCGCAAGGAATTCGCGGACTGACACTCGACGACGTTCTGCACGCGCTTCCCACTGCGTGGCGTGCGATGGCGCAACCGACCACCTTTCCACCTGGAGTGATCGCCGAACTGCCTGCGCCCCGGACCCACGCGTGAATTGTCGTCGTACCGCAGCTGCTCTGCCGATCGTTGCCTCACTCTTCGCAATGCGGAGAGTCGTACTCCGCATCACGGCACTCGCGATGACCGCGCTGAGCATGACAACACTCGGCATGACGGCTTGCGCGACTGCCGGCATGGGTGGGGCGGCTTCGGGCAGTAGCCGCGGTTTCAGTCGACGCGACGAGCGACAGTTCATCGGCAGCTTCGCCGATGTGCGTGCGATTTCGGTGTCGCGCCGCTACGTATTTTCGGCGACAGTCAGCGGCATCGGTATTTACGATCGACTGTTCAACACGTGGTTGCCGCCGCTCACCCGCGACAACGGATTTACTGACAACCAGATCACGGCTTTCGCCGCCGATCCGGTCGAAGATGCCGTGTGGTATGGCGCACCGGGTGCGATCGTTTCGTATCGTCCGCAAGTGGAGCAGGTGCAGCGCACGATCATCATCGGCGTGCCGGATCTCATTGCGTTCGACAAGTCGCCCGTCGGTGACGTGTATGTGCGCGCTGGTGGCCAGTGGACGCGAGTCTCGCGCACTGGTCTCGCGTCACCGGCGTCGGCGCCGCCGGCCGCCTCGTCACTCATACTGCCGCCTACACTCAACGATCTCTACGCACAATTTCCAGGGCTCCGTGCGCAACAGTCGTTGCTCTTTCGCGATCAACGCGGTGATCGCGCGCTCCGATCGTATCCCGTCATCAGCGGCGCGTCATCTCCCGAACGCGTGGGCGAAGTGTGGCTTGGCACGGGCGGGGACGGTTTGTACAAAGTCGACCCGACCTTCCAGCAGGCCACGCCTCTTCGCTACGGTCCCCTGGAAAGCGGAATCGGTGCGCTGGCACTTGCCTTGGACGGCGTTTGGGCCGCCGGACTCGGACAGATGCAACAGCGCGCTGGATTGAGCTTCGCCAATAACGATTTGCAACACTGGCGCTGGATCGACGGCACGATCGCGGTCCCGATGCTCGGTATGCGCGCACAAGTCATGACTGTGCGTGCGCAACGCGCGTGGATCGGTACCGATCGCGGGCTGGTGCGCGTGAGAACAGATGCGGGCGAGCACATCGCCGTGTGGACCACGCTCGATGGGTTGCCCGACGATCGCGTCTACTCGATTGCGGCCGTTGGCGATGGCGCGTGGGTTGGCACCGCGCGCGGGCTTGCGTGGGTCAGTGACAGCAGCGACGCACGCAATCCGCGCACACGGGGCATCGGCACGCAGCTATT
>JAYUWD010000457.1:0-3233 GCA_043753735.1 Gemmatimonadaceae bacterium | reverse complement strand
CGGCGGGATGGCGCACATGCACATGAGCCCCGAGATCGTCATCCCGAAAGGCGCCCGTTACACGAAAGCCGACGTGGAGTTCATGCAGGGGATGATCGCCCACCACGCCCAGGCGATCGTCATGTCGCGCATGGCTGAAGCGAATGGCGCCAATCCGCAGGTGCTCAAGCTTTCGCGGAAGATCGATCAGTCGCAGGTGCCCGAGATCCAGATCATGCAGGAGTGGCTGCGCCGGTACAGTCAGTTTGCACCAGACACCGCTTCGTGGCAGCACATGCAGATGGACGGAATGCTGACGGCAGCGCAGCTCAAGGAGCTCGAGGCGGCAAAGGGCGTCGACTTCGACCGCGCATTCCTGAAGTACATGATCATGCACCACGAGGGCGCGCTGAAAATGGTGGACGACCTTTTCGCGTCCCCGCTCGCCGGTCAGGAAGTAGACGTGTCGGTGTTTGCCAACGATGTCGTGACGGCACAGACCGGCGAGATCGGCATTATGCGACGTTTGCTCACCCAGCTCCCGCCGAAGTAACGCCCCAAGTATTGCGACGCTCGCAGCGTCCAGCCTGCCCCAATCCCCGCCATATTCCCACCACAGGAGTTTGACCAGATGCGTGTCGTTCGTGGCTTGAATCTTCTCCGGTTCCTCTTGCTGGCAACTGTCGTTGCGCCGAGTGCGGCGTCGGCGCAGACGTACCCGAGCAACGCAGATCCTCGCAGCAATCTCAAGCCGGGGCGCTATGACGCCGGCGTTGCGGCGCTCAACATGCGGCTCGTTTCAAACACGCATAAACCGGCGCAGTTTGACACCAGCCGCGGACTGACGTTCGCCAACTCCGACATCGCCTTTGGTACCCATTACGCCTACCAGGGGAACTTCGCCGGCTTCACGATTTGGGACATCACCGATCCGGGCAAGCCGGTCGTCGCCTCGGTCGTGCAGTGCACAACTTCGCAGGGCGACCCGTCGATCGTGGGAAACCTGCTATTCGTCTCCGCCGAAGGGGCAGGCAATCGCAACGATTGCGGGAATCAAGGCGTGCAGGACCCCAAGGATCACTTTGCCGGCGTGCGCATTTACGACGTGTCGAACCCGAAGGCGCCCAAGCTCGTGAAAAACGTGCAGACGTGCAAAGGGTCGCATACGCACACCGTCGTGCCCAGCCCCAACAGTCCCAACATCATCTACCTCTACGTGTCGGGGCAGTCCAATGCTCGGCCCGAGACGGAACTCGCGGGGTGCAAGAACGGCACTGATCCGGCCGATCCAACGAACTCGCTGTATCAGCTCGATATCATCAAGGTGGAGCTCGATCACCCGGAGCGCGCCGTTGTGATCCCGGGCGCACGCATCTTCACCGGGCTGGACGTCGACGCGAAATGCACGCAGTTCTGCGCCCCCACCGATGCGCGCCGCCCCGCTGGCCGCGGCGGACGTGGCGGCCCACCGGGTGATGCCGCGGCTGCCGCCGCAGAGCCGATGCATACCGGGCCGCGCAATTGCCATGACGTGACCGCGTATCCGTCGCTCAACCTGCTGGCGGCTGCCTGCTCGACGCACTCCATCATGGTGGACATCTCGAACCCCGAGAAGCCGTTCCGGATCGATGCGCTGACCGACACGAACAACTTTCAGGGGCGGCACACAGCCGCGTTCAGCAACGACGGCAAAAAGCTGGTGCAAACCGACGAGTGGGGCGGCGGCACGGGCCCGATGTGCCAGGCTTCGAGCATGATCGAACTGGGCGGCAACACGGTCATTTCGCTCGATGCAAAAAAGAAGCAGACCCAGCGCGGCTACTTCAAACTGCCGTCGGCGCAGTCGGCCGAGGAAAACTGCGTGTCGCACAACGGGGGCATCATCCCCGTACCGGGGCGCGATTTGTATGTGCAGGGCTGGTATCAGGGCGGAATCAACGTGATGGATTTCACGGACGCGGACAAGGCGTTCGAGATCGCCTACTACGATCGCGGCTCGCTCGATCCGCCGTCGCCAGTAGATGTCCCATCGGCCGCGGGTGCGGCCGCTTTGGCCGCCAGCGGTGGTCGCAGCCGCAACACGATCGGCGGCTCGTGGGGCGCGTACTACTGGAACGGGATGATCTATTCGTCCGAGATCGACCGCGGACTGGACGTCTATGAGCTCACGCCGAGCCCGCAGCTCACGGCGAACGAGCTTGCCGCGGCGAAGTTGGTGACGTTCACGGACTACAACCCGCAGAGCCAGCCCAGGATGACGTGGCCGCCGGCGTTTGTGGTGGTTCGGTCGTACCTGGACCAGCTGGCGCGTGGCAATGGGCTGGCGGCGGAGCGGACTTCGGCGATTTCGGCGGCGCTTGACGCGGCGGAGATGAAGTCGGGTCTGCGGCGTGCGGCGGCGTTGAATGCGTTGGCGGTGCAAGTGGATGCTGATAGCAAAGGCGCGAAGGATGGTGCCCGCGTGCGGACCATGGCCGGGGAGATTCGGCGGTTGGCGGGGGCGTCCAAGTAGGGGCGTAACGCGATCTGCATTTACGAGCTGTAGAAACGAATGGCGCTCCCGAAAAGGGGCGCCATTCGTTTGTGCAACCGTCTGCTTTGCACCCATCACGCGGAACGACGGCGATGGCGTGCACATACTCCAGAACAGCGATCGCCTGCTCGCGGCGCACGGACGGAAACTGACGCAGAAACTCCTCGAGACCGTCGCCGGTTTCAGCAGCTCAGCGCGTGCTG
Organism: Gemmatimonadaceae bacterium; assembly: GCA_043753735.1. GTDB lineage: Bacteria > Gemmatimonadota > Gemmatimonadetes > Gemmatimonadales > Gemmatimonadaceae > Gemmatimonas. Next base: position 518 of record JAYUWD010000457.1, on the reverse strand, counting down.
GTCGCCTTGCGCGCGCGATCCGCCTCCCACTCCACGAACGGACCGTCGAAGTCGATGAGCCGTGTGCCGTCGAACGACCACACACGCGTGGCGACCTCACGCAGGAACGCCCGGTCGTGACTCACCAGCAACACCGTCCCGTCGTACTCGTCGAGCGCATCTTCAAGCACTTCGATGTTCTCGACGTCGAGATGATTGGTGGGTTCGTCCAGCACGAGAAGATTTGCCCGCGCAAGTGTCATCAGCGCAAGCGCAACGCGCGCCCGTTCGCCGCCGCTCAGGGTCTGAATCTCACGCAGGACCTCGTCCCCACTGAATCCGAACGCACCAAGATGGTTCTGCACGGCACCACGGCTCCAGAGCGGCCGCTGATCCTGGATCGCATCAAAGAGCGACTTGCGAAGTGGCAGGTCCGACAGGTCCTGCCGGAACCACGCGGGCGTAATCGAGCGCCCCACGCGAACCTCGCCACTCGCCGGCGCGCGATCACCAAGAATTGTGGAGATGAATGACGACTT
>JAYUWD010000456.1:0-3245 GCA_043753735.1 Gemmatimonadaceae bacterium | reverse complement strand
CACGGCGTCGAGCGGATGCGAAATGCGCACATGGTGAAAGTGCGCTTGGCCATATTGCCACTTCGCGATCGACGGTCCCAGCTTCGCGCTCAGCTCCGCCACCGCGTCGGTGAAGGAGCGACGCAACAGCGAGTCACGCACCGCTATCGGATTGGCGCCGAGGATCGAGTCGGGCGTTTGCATCCACTCCACGACGCGTGAGAGAGGGATTGTGCGCAGTGCGGCGCGAGCCCGTCCGGGCAGTGCGGTTGCAGTCACGGCGCGCGAAAGATTGCGTTCCCACATCGCATAGATGCCGCCGCCGATTGAGGTGGCCGCCAGCACACCATCCCAGGCAAGCAGCGAGTCGCGCGCTGCCTGTGCGAGCGCGCCGGTCACGGCAATTCCGCGGAGCGACCGCACGAGCGCGCGGGCCGCCATCGGCGTTTCGTCATGCTGCAAACGCTGCATCATCGAAACGTTGGCATTCTGAATCGTGTCCAACACTTCGGTGAGGCGCTGCAGCCGCCATGAATCCCCCCACAGTCGTGCAATCGCGTCGGGGTGTGCGTAACCTGGCGGCGCGTTGAACGCGTTGGCCGTACCAATGAACCCCCGTTTGGGAGACAGTTCATGCGGCAGCTCACCGATCGGCAGATAGCCGCCCCACTCGAAGCGGCCGTCCCCAGGAACAGGCACAAGTCCATCCCACGCCTTGCGTACAGGCGCAATGCCTGCCGCCTGCCACCCGATCGCCCCCGAAGTGTCCGCCCAGATCCAATTCTCTGCGGGCATGAACGAGTAGGTCAGCGCCTGACGGAACTGTGCCCACGTTTTCGCCTGATCGATACGCAGACTGGCGAGATACGGCGCACCGCCCGCCTCGAGCCAACCCGCGCGGAGCGCGACTGCCACATGCCTGGTCGAGTCTTCAAAGAGCACCGGGCCATGACGCGTGAAATGCAAGGTGATGGGCACCGAGGCTGCACCACGCACGCGAATGGTGTCGTGCTCCACCCGCATCCGAGTGGCCACGCCCTTGTACTGATACGACAACGGATCGGACGACTTAGTGTCGTAGGTGTACAGGTCTTCGACATCGAGCCCGAAGATCGTCAGCCCCCACGCGCCATGCTGATTGTGGCCGATCGCCACGCCGGGCAACGCAGGTTCTCCGCCGCCGATGACATCCCAACCGGGTGCCGTCAAATGCACGAGATACCGAAGTGACGGCGATGTAATTGTCCGATGCGGATCATTTGCAAGCAGCGGGCGCCCCGAGGCACTCTTGGGCCCGGCGAGCACCCAGTTATTGCTCTCCCACGGATCGGCCGACGCTCCAGTCGTACCGCTATCCCGCGGAAACGGATCAAGGTCGAGTGCGAATTGCGTCGATATGTCGCCAGTCGAGCCCTCGGTCGCGGCGGCACTCTTGCGCCGCACGGATGCAATCACGTCATCGGTACGAAATGACGGCGCATTCTTGAACGCGTCGTACACCGACATCAACGCATCATCGGTGGTCGCGTCCAACATGCGGGTGATCGCGGAGTCGATTGCGACCTGTGGCGGCCCGCCCTCGAAGCGACGCCGACGAATGACGGCCGCGTCACCGATCGCGCGAACGGCGCGTGCCGTAGCAGCTTCTTCTTTCGCATTGGATGCCAGTGCGTTGTGGCGCGACACCACCACTGCTGGCGTCCACTTGCCCGGTGTGATCCCCAACCACTTGAGTTCGGGGGGCAGCAATGTCGAATCGCGCTGTACACGCGCGACATACGCATTCACTCCGTCCGCAAATGCGCCGATGATCGCGCTGCCCCGCGGATGATAATGCGAAAGCTCCTTTGCCATGTCGCCGCGGTAGCGCATCAGTCGTGACGCGCGATCACGGGCAACCCAGCGTGGCCCCAGCGCTTCAGCCATCGTCCCGGTCGCCTGCCGACGCCACAGCTCCAACTGGAACAGTCGATCGCGCGCGGCGCTGTACCCCTGCGCAAAGAACAGATCATGTTCGTTCTGCGCATTGATGTGAACGATCCCCGCCGAGTCGCGCGTGAGCTGCACCGGCGCACGCAGTCCGGGCAGGCGCATCGATGGCGCAACCTGTGCACGCGCGGGCACGGTCGCAGTCACTTGCGCCACTGCCATCGACGCGATCGCCGGCACGGCCGCCATTGCATACCCGGTGAGCGAACACGCGGCCAACAGTGTCCGATGCACCTTTCTCCCCGAAACTCCATGCGTCATCGCTGAACTCCAAAGTTTGTTTGTGCGTACGACTCGGCGAACTCGGCGACGATCTCCGCCGCCGATGTGATGGAGTGAATGGAGTCGACGCTCCGTCCGGCCTGCCAGTAGTCCTGATTGGCTCCGTCCACACTCGACCGCTTGAGCTGTCGCAGCGAGCGCAAGGCGTAGAGGGTGCGAATCCAATGTTTCGTTTTCCGCCCGCGAAACATCCAGCGCGAAATCGGTCCCACCGTTGTACCAAGCTTCTCTACGTAGGGCGTCCGCAACACCGACACGGGCACCCCGGTCAACCGTTCCGTCAGCACAATGTCGCGCGATGTCGCGGCCACGATCCCCTGCTTGTACGCGAGATCCGAATTGCATTCAGTCGTGGCGATGAAACGCGTACCGAGCTGAACGCCGACGTATCCCATTTCGAGCAACGCTCGGAAGTGCGCGGCGTCTCCAACTCCTCCCGCCGCAACGACAGGAAGCCCAAGATCGGCGACTTCGTCGAGCAACGCTTGCGGAGTGCGCGACCCGGTGTGTCCACCGGCCTCACGGTTTACCGCAACGAGTCCATCGACGCCCCCGTCACGCCCTTTGAGCGCCCATTTCTTCTCGGTAATGTCGTGGTATACGACCCCACCAGCGGCGTGAACGCGATCGACAACCCAACGCGGATTGCCGAGTGAGGTCAGAAAGAAACGCACACCTTCTTCGAGTGCGATTTCAACCCACGTCACCATCCGATTGTGATAAGTCTTGCTTGACGCCTCGATGAGCGCATTCAACCCGATCGGCTTTCCGCCAGCGAGACGATTGATCAGCCGCAGCCCTTCGCGGTACTCGTGACCATGCACATAGGTGAGCGAGATCGGCTGCACGATGCCGAGTGCGCCCGCCCGACTTACCGCCCCGACCAATTCCGGATTGCTGCACGGATACATTGGCCCGCAGATGAGCGGAATCGCGATGTGTGCATGTCGCGTCAGCGCCGTTCCTCGGGTCAACGTTGCACTTTCATTTCCATT
>JAYUWD010000455.1:0-3249 GCA_043753735.1 Gemmatimonadaceae bacterium | reverse complement strand
GGGATACCCGACGCCTCGCGGATGTCGCGAATGGCGGCGACATGCCGCGCTTCCACGGAGTTGATCTTGCCGGCGATGCCGAGATATTCGGGGTTTTGGATGTATTTGCCAAACCCGATCTGGGTAGCGACTCCAGTGTCCTCCAGCATCTCGGCCGTTCGCAGGATCATGGGACCGGTTGCTGCGGCCGCGTTTATGGGCGACTGGTTAAATGCCGCATTGCCGACGCCATTGCCCGCGAGGAGCATTCGCAAAAATTCGCGGTGAACGATCTCGACCCCGCGAAGATCGCTGACAACCTGCCGGCGAACGCTGAAGACGCCACCGCCGCGTTGTAATACGCAACCTCGGTCTGCTCGAAGAGAAAAAAAAATGGAAGATGCCAAGATCAGTACGAAGATCGAGTTCCACGGGGTCACTCGCGTCTCGATTGACGCCGGTATTGGTAGTGTCACCAGTGGGATCATTGTCACCACACGCGAACAGGCTCGGGAGCAACACCACCGCGCCGCCGAGTCCGGCGACGTGCAAAAAATCGCGCCGTGAGCCACGTTCCACAGCTGTTCGGCACGGCTCACGACGACTGTGCGCTCATCTTTGCTCATCAGTGCTCCTTGCGGGAAGGTCATCTAACCGCAGACTGGCTGCGACGCTCTGTGAGACTTCGTCGGTCGGCCGCGTGCATGTGTCGTTTAAAAGCGCACCATGCATGCCTTACTTCGGACCGAGCCCAGCGTCGCAACCGGTCATTTATGACTGTCTGAGGGTTCACAGCTTCGTGCGGGCGTCGCTCATCTTTGTCAGCAATGGATCGACGTTCCGAACTGAAGGTCGGTCGCCCGACACTAAGGTCTCGGTGCGCAAAAAAAAGCGCGGCGGGGAAGTTTTTATTATTCACGAGTCCGCGAAATCGCGGGTAAAGTGAATTATAATTTTTTTGAATTTATAACGTAGACGTCCACACAAAATTGGCACCGTTCACGCACCGCGACACGCGCGAAACCGTCTACGCCGACCCCGCTGATCTGCCTCGGCTGCGCAATGCGCAGCGCCTGCGAGGGCAGCTGCGCGGTGTGTTCGCGCGCACCGAGAGACCCCGCCGCGCGCACCGGCGCATGCCCCGACGGCGCAGCACCCGTGGCGGTGACTTGTTGACGGAAGCGCAAGCCGTCGCGGAGATCCTGGCGGCGTGCACCAAACGCAAACGGGAGCCCAGCGGGCTCCCGTTTGTCCATTGTGCTTATGACCACTTCCGCTTCTACTCGACGATGCTCACACGCCTTGCCAGGGGATAAAACGTATCCGGAAACGTAACCAGCGATCAAAACCCGCGGATACGTACTTCCTGTAAGTCGTTGTGCTCCAAAACATTTGCACCATCGGGACGACAGGATTTGAACCTGCGACCCCTTCCACCCCAAGGAAGTGCGCTACCGGGCTGCGCCACGTCCCGTCGCTAGCCAACCTGGCCAACGGCAGACTGAGAACATATCGGGGTCACCAATCTACCGAAACCCCTGTGCGGCTTCCTTCACCTTCGGATCCATCAGAGGGTACTCGGAGCGCAATTCCTCCATCGTGTCCACGAGCATCCGCGCAATCAGAAAATTGCGGACCAACTTGTCGTCGGACGGTACCACATACCACGGTGCCCACTTCGTGCTGCACTGCGTCAGCGCGTCGCGGTAGGCGTCGGTGTAGTCATCCCAGCGCGCGCGATCTTCGAGGTCGTCGAGTCGGAACTTCCAGTTCTTGTGCGGATCGTCGAGCCGTGCCCGCAGGCGTGCCTGCTGTTCGTCGCGCGAGACATGCAACATGCATTTGCGCACGACCACGCCGCTCTCGCTGAGCAACTTTTCAAATGCGTTGATCTGCTCGTAGCGGGCTCGCCAGACCGGCTCGGGTGCGAGCTTTCGCACACGCACGGCCAACACGTCCTCGTAATGCGAGCGGTTGAACACACCGATCATGCCAAGTGGCGGCACGACCTGGTGCACGCGCCAGAGAAAGTCGTGACGCAGTTCGAGCGGCGTGGGGGGCCCGAACGCAGCGACGTGGACGCCAGTCGGATTGAACGCGCCATACACGGTGCGAATCACCCCATCTTTCCCGGACGCGTCGCGCCCTTGCAGCACAAGCAAAAGTGCGCGACGGGAATCGGCATGAAACGCCTCCTGCAACGACGTAAGCCGAGCCAGCAGGCCATCGGTTGCCTGCTTTAGCACGGCGTGGTCCGGCACAGACGCGAAGCGCGCGGCGCCGTTCCCAAGTCGGATCTTGGCGTTGGTGTCGACCCGCTTCAAGCGCAAATGATGCACGGCGGCGTCTCGCATCAGGGCGACTCCGGGTGCGTTGCCGCACGCCCGCTGATTTCCTGCACAGCGATTGCAAATGCCAGTTCACGCCCAGGCGTCGGATCGTCAGGGGTGAAGGAGTCGGGGACGAGACTCTGGAATGCAGTCACCGCACGTGCGAATTGCGCGCGTTCAATTGGCGATCCGTCCGGATCCGGGAATTCGATCCGGCCATGCACCACGACACTTTGCCACTCGAAAAGGCCCTGCACCGAGTCAGCCTCAAAGGCGACCCATGGATGGTGCGCAAGCACGTTCACCTTCGTCCCGATCTGCGTACGGCCGAAGATCCATCCGTCCTGATACACGAAGTGAATGGGCTCGATATCCACACGGTCGCGAAACGTGAACGCAAGTCGTCCGACAGTCTGCGATGCAAGGAACGCATCACACTCCGCGCGATCGAGCTGATAAAACACCGCCTTTTGACTCACGTCCCCCCCGCTGGCTTGTACGGTTCCATGTGGATCAACACGCCGAGCGCCGAAGGCACCCGAAGTCGAATGGCAGTCTTGACCCGCCCTGACAAAATGTGCGCATCGTGTAGTGAAAGCGCAGGATCCGCCTGCACATGAATATCGACGTAGAACGCCGTGCCCGAACGTCGCACTTTGAGTTTTTCGATGGCGAGTACACCGGCGGTCGCCAGTGCTGCTTCACTGACGCGCGAAAGCAATTCGGGTTCTGGCGCGCGGTCCATCAATTGGTCGAGAGTAGACCGGAGCAACAGCACGCCGTTCACGCTGATCATGCCCGCCGCGACCAGCGCTGCCCAGTCGTCGGCCGGCTCCCATCCGCGTCCCCCAATCAGCGCAACACTGATGCCTGTGAATGCGGCGGCTGAAGTGATCGCGTCCGAGCGATGATGCCACGCATCGGCTTTCACCACCACGCT
>JAYUWD010000454.1:0-3257 GCA_043753735.1 Gemmatimonadaceae bacterium | reverse complement strand
GTGAGCTTGGCGGCGATGCCGCCACCGCGACAGACGCGATGCGCACCCCAGCCACGGCCAGCACCGCTGCTCGTTCAAAGGCAGCTGCTCGATCAGCGCCACTTGCAGAGGGCGACACCGTCATCGTCAGCACACTCGACGGCAAGACCGGCCGCATCATTTCGATTCGTGGTGCGGAAACACGCGTTGCCGTGGGTTCGCTCACGCTGTCGGTACCGACCAGCACATTGTCGCGGACGGCGCCGCCGCCACCGCCGATGTACAAGGTGTCACTCGTAGGCAACGTGCCGGACGCGGAGCCAGTGCGGGAAGTGGATGTGCGCGGCGTTCGCGTTGACGAGGTGGACGACCTTGTGCTACAGGCCCTTGATTCAGCCGTGCGCGCCGATCTGCGCGAGTTGCGAATCATTCACGGCAAGGGCACCGGGGCATTGCGCTCGCGGGTAGGTGAAATGCTCAAGAAGGACACCCGCGTTGGAGCTTTCAGATTGGGCGCGTGGAACGAAGGTGGCGCAGGTGTGACGGTCGCTGAACTGTCATGATCTCCGACGAAACGGTCGACCGCGTACGGAGTGGCGCGGACATCGTTCAGATCATTTCGGAGTTCGTGCCACTCCGGCGCATGGGCGGCGATTTCCGCGGCCCATGTCCGTTTCATGGCGGAACGAAACCCAACTTTTCGGTCTCGCAAAAGCGCAGCAGCTACCACTGCTTCGTCTGTCAGGAAAGCGGAGACGTGATAACGTTTTTCCGCAAACGGCTTGGACTCGATTTTCCGTCTGCCGTAAAGCTCGTTGGAGAACGCGCCGGCATCGAAGTGATCGACACGCCATCCCGCCAGCACGCACCGGATCCCAACGAAGGCAATTGGGAAGTGCTCGCGACCGCGTCCGAGTGGTTTCGGACACAGCTCGACCACGAGACCGTCGGCAACGAAGCGCGAAAATACCTGACGGGGCGTGGCATCGATGCCGCAGCTTGCACCAGGTTTGGTATCGGCTTTGCCCCCCGAGACGCGCAGGCGTTGCGCCGCTACCTGCACGCGTTGGGGTTCGACGATTCCCGTTTGCTCGAGGCCGGGTTGCTCAAGGGGCGCGAAGACTCGACCGAACCGTATATGGCGTTTCGCGGTCGAGTGATGTTTCCGATTCTTGACGAGTTCGGACATCACGTCGGCTTCGGTGGGCGCGCGATGGGCGACGACACACCGAAGTACTTGAACAGCAGTGAGTCCAAGGTCTTCAGGAAGCGCGAAACATTGTACGGATTGAACTGGGCCAAGAACGCGATGCGTCGCAGCAGTCGCGCGGTTGTGGTCGAAGGCTATCTCGATGCCATTCGCTTGGCACTGTCCGGCGTGGAAGAGGTCATTGCGCCGCTGGGCACCGCGCTGACGGAGGAGCAGGCGCAACTGCTGGTCAGGTATGCGAACGAAATTTTCCTGCTCTACGACAGCGATGAAGCCGGTCAAAAGGCAACGTTCCGTTCAGGGCTCGAGTTGCTGCGTAACAAGGCCGCAGTTCGGGTGGTGACACTCCCCGAGGGCGAAGATCCTGACACATTTGTGCGTGCAAACGGTCGCGGGGCGCTCGAAGCAAAGCTATCGCAAGCAATCGATGTCTTCGATCGGCAAATTCAGCTGCTCGAACGACTCGGCTGGTTCAACGATCTGCGCAAACAGCGATTGGCGATCGACAAATTGCTTCCCACGATTCGTGCGGCGCGCGATCCGCTCACACGCGAACTGTACCTGGCACGTCTTGCCGAAGTCTCGCACCTCGACAAGTTGACACTCGCCAGCGAAGCCGACGAACCGCCGGCCAGCTCACGCGATGGGCGCCATCGGTCGGGCGAGACAGACAACGATCCTGGGCCGTCAACACCCGATCGCGACACGGACGCGTCGCCCGGTAACACCGACCGAGCAGCGCCACCCTCGCCATACGCGGCGGCGAAGGAACGCGGCGCCTGGAAAGGGAAGCGGGGCCGGAACAGCGGCCCTGAGTGGCAGGCGACGTCAATTCCGCCTCGCCCCCGGCGTGACGAGCCCGTTGAGCGGGCATTGCTGCGAGCCATGCTCCGTGAGCGCGCACTCGCCGAACGTATCGCCGAACGGCACGGCCCAAACGACTTTCGGGAGCCGACATATCGCGAACTGTTTCAGGCGCTGCTCGACGCAAATCACGATGACGATCTTGGACAGATTGCTGAACGACTCGCACCTCAAGCGCTGCGGACGTTGCGCGAGTTGACGGAGAGCGACGAAACAAACGACGGCATGAAGGCTGATGTCGGACTCAGTCTCGATCGTCTCGATGCGCGACGAATCGAATCGCGAATCGATGAGATTCGCGCCGAAATCGGTCGCGCCACGACGCGAGAGGCGATGGATTTGTTGTTGCGTGAACGACTCGATTTCGAGGCTGAATTGCGGCGGCTCTTGCCGATCCGCAGCCCACGGGCTAAACCGAAGGGGTGACAATGTTGGCTAACTACCTGGAGGCGCGGTGAATCCGGAGCTGGAAGCGCTATTGGTGGTGCAGCAACACGACGAGGGAATACGCGCGATCGAATCACGTCGCGATTCGCTTTCCCCCCGGTTGGTGGCGTTGGACAAGGCGCGGCAGCGCGCCGCCGACGAAGCAATACGCGCAGAGGCGGGGCTCGAACGAGAGCTCGAACGCTCGCGCGCACTCGAATCGCGCATTGCCGAGCATCGCGCGCGACATGAAAAGAACCTCGGCGTGCTCAATCAGGCACATAAGCTGAAGGAAGCAACCGCGGCGATGGCGCAGGTTGAATCGGCGCGTCGAGTGCTCGCTGACGATGAGAGCGAACTGCTTGGGTTGTCCCGACGAATTACTGATTTGCGTTCGGCCGCGACTGCGACCCGTGACGCGCTCGGCTCGCTTGAAGCGGCGCAAGTTGCGGCGCGTGCAGCGTTGACGGCCGAACGGAACTCGGTTGACGCCGAGATCGCCGCGGCGCGTTCGCACCGCGATGCCTCCTCGGGTGGCGTCACCGCCTCGCTGCTTTCCCGTTACGACCGGTTGCAGGCGCGCAGACGAGCCGCGGTGGTGTTTGCGCTTGGCACGGATTTTTCCTGCGGCAACTGCGACACGTCCATCCCCATGCAGCGTCGACCGTCGATGGCCAGCGGCAACGTGATCGAGACCTGCGAAGGATGCGGTGCACTGCTTTACCTCCGCGTGGTGCCGAAAGAAGGCTGACGTCGAGCAATAATCGCAAAAGCGATC
>JAYUWD010000453.1:0-3262 GCA_043753735.1 Gemmatimonadaceae bacterium | reverse complement strand
TTCCCACGCCGCCCGCGGCCAAATCCACCGCACTCAACACAATGTTCACGCTCGGATTTCGATACATCCCAGGTGGCATTGGCGGGGGCAACTGACCGATGCGATCCATTCGACATCTGGTGATCGGCGCCTGCGCCGCATCCATCGCGGTCGCTGCTGCCTGCACGGACGAGCGTTCCACGACGCTCGAGCCGGTCGGCGATCTCGGCTTCGGTACCGTCTACGCCCGGACCGCGACCAATCTGCCACGCGGTACAGCAACGTTTCCCGTCGCCATCCCGGCATCCGCGACCCCGAACACCGACTCGGTCATCGTGACGCTGGCCGGTCTTGATTCGCTGACCGGGGCGAGCTACACGCTGTGGTTCACCAACGACTCCGCCACGAAATTCGCGCGCGTGACCAGCATGAACATCGTGGTGACGCGCGTTGACACCACGATCAATGCGGCCGGCGATCCTGTCTTCACGCCGACGGTGACAACACGTATTGGTCAAAACAGCTTTCGCGTTGGCGGTTCGAACATCGCGCTTCGCGTTGCAACGGCACGCGATGCAGCGACCGGCTTCACCGCTACCGACTCGCTCAACACGCTGCTCATCAGCGTGGAACCGGGAACTGCGGGCGCTGCGCCGACCGAGGTTCGCCCGTTGTGGGCACGTCGCAGTCAGGCGAACGCGACGCGCGTTGCGTCGCTTCGCTTTGGCAACTTCGCACGCGGCATTCCAGCAAGTGCGGGCGCGCCAGCAACGAATCAGGAGTTCGTTGTCGCCACGAACGGTGCGATGACGATCGTACCGCGCGGACGAGTTGAATTTCGCGGCAAGATCATGGTCTCCAACGACTCGAACTTCTTCCGCCCGCCCGTTGGTTACTTCTACAACACGTATGCGATCAAGTTCGACACGACGGGTCGCTTCAATGACACGTTGTACATCGGGCGCAAGACGTCACCGTTCCCGACGCGCACTTCGCTCTATGATTCGGACAAAACCAACCCGGCACCCGACGTTGTTTTTGATTCGCCGCTGGTGATCTTTGCGATGGCAACACGCGTCTCGACGGACACGCTCCCAAAGGCGAACACGACACCGCCATGGCTCAACTATGGTCTCGTCCGCGTGAACCTGCAGTCGAAGTTTTCACAGGAAGGCAGGCTCGGACCGGCAACCGTTCTCGAAGCAACGATCCCGAAGTCGGTGCGCGGTCGCTGATCGCCCAGATGTCTTGACGTACAACGACAAAGCGCGTCGAGCAGTTGCTCGGCGCGCTTTGTCGTTCTTAATCGCGAGTGACGCCACAGGTGACGCTGTCCGACCAACGTGTTGTTACGGCGTCACCCGGGCAATCGTACGTCGCGAAATATCACCCACCCACACAAATCCACCCTGCGACTTTACCGTAGTGGCGAAGGGGAATTGCCGCGAAGAACCGATTACGCGCGGTGATGGCGACAGCGAAAGATGAATCAAACCGTCGACACCGCCAGCGACAAACAGCTCGTCGTTGAAGAACGCGAGGTCGTAGGCAAACCGCGGTTCCTGCGACACGCGAATTGACGTGGGTGATGCATCACCAAGCGCCTCGCGACGCCAGGCAATCACACCAGCATCGCCGAGTGCAGCTGCAATCCACCGACCGTTGGTTGTGATTGAGCGCGCGGTGGATGGCACACCAAGTGTCTTGCCGACATGCAGCCCTTGCTCGTCGGCAGTGATCTGAACGAGCGAAGTGTCGAGTGCCACCCACCAGTCGTGCGATGTCTGATCGTAGGCCAGCGCCGAAATCGCACCACCAAGCTGCACACTATCGACGCGCTGCGCCGCACCGCTGCCACGACGGAGACGAACGCGCTGCCCGACGGCCGACATGACACCGTCCGACGAGGATGCCAGCGCGTCGACCGGACCGTTACCGATTCGGGTCGCCGGGCCTGCGCCCAGTGCCGCCTCCCAGAGAGCCGTTCCAGTGCCAAGTACCATTGTCTGCGTTGCTGGCACGATAACGACCTGCCGAAGGCTGCTGAGCCCCGCCGCGCGCCGACGGAGCGCCTTGGGTGTCGCAGCAGCCGAAAAAAGCTGCGCGCCGCTGTCGCTGACCACGGCAATCAATGAATCGCGAACATCCATCGCGATGGGTGAGCCGAGCGTTCCGGCTTCAGCAAAAGCAAAGGTGAAGTTGTCACCGGTTCGTGGCGTATCCACGCGCCGTTGAGCATCGATCTCTTTGGCCATGAATAGTCCTGAGAGCGCGCCACTCACCACCAGGAATGGCATCGCGCAGTTAAACGGACGACACCCCCCTGCTCGATCCCCTTTTTCGCTCATGTAGTAGTACCCCATCGCCATCGCGCCTCCCGCGGCGGCACCGACGACGCTGTACAGAGCGGCCCGCGAGCGGGGGCCTTTCTTTCGTTGTTGGGAACGTGTGGTCATGCGTTGCTGTGCAAGCAACGGCTCGGCGATGGTTGTCGCAGTGACGGCGAGTGTGGCGATGCCGAATGCCAACGACCGCGCAGATCGAGGGGCGTGACGCCAGAGGAATGTGGATTTGAGACGATTCATGGTGCGCCACGGCTGATGGTGAACTGTCGCTGTGCACGACTGGTTTGTCCGCTGACACGATCGGTGACGATCACTTCCAGACGATATTGTCCGGCCGGTGATGAGCCCAGTCCAATGGTGACGAGCTGTGGAACACGATCCCGATTACCGAACGGCTCGTTGCGTTCAAAGCGCATGCCGAGCTGCTGATCCCCAACCGCGCTGAGTCCGACTGCGTCCGCGATGTTGCCGAACAGGTTGCGCAGCGGGTCCTTGCCGCGATCGAGCTGCAACAGCGTCACCACCAGGCGCACCTCAAACAACAGCCGCTGATCGGTGCCCGGCTTGAGACCATAATTCTCCCAATACACGCTGAAAGTGTCGAGTGGCGCTATTGCCAAGTCGCCGCGTGGTACGAGCGCCATTGCATGCCAAGTGGGCAGCACGCCTGATGGTACTGAAACCCTGTTGGCGATGAGCAGGTCACTGCTGCCGAGTCGTGTCGTGTCGAACGGAGGGAGTGACGCTTCAATTTGCGCGCGGCCGAGTGCGCCAAGTACGGCGGGATCACGAGCTTCGATCCGGAGTCGATAGTCGCCAGCGCGCAGTGTATCGACCCAGAGAAAGGGAATTTGCCGCGACGATGGAAGCGGCACGCGCACGGTGTCCGATGCGGCAAGCTTGAGCTGCGCCGCAGGACCCACGCGTACCGAGAGTTC
>JAYUWD010000452.1:0-9906 GCA_043753735.1 Gemmatimonadaceae bacterium | reverse complement strand
TGCGTACAGTGCGCGGTCAGATTCCCAATACCCAATCGGGTAACGCCTTCTGGCTCGCGCGCGCCGAGATCGGCACGAAAGCGGCGTGGGCGCGTCCGGTGGCGTTTTTTGATGTTGGGTGGGCGGGCAATCGCAAGGCGATCGGTGGAACGCAGCCGCAGCGTGGTGCGGGATTCGGCGCGGGATTTCTGGATGGACTCTTCCGCATCGATTTTGCGCGTGGCCTGTACCCGACAAAGCGGTGGCGTACGGACCTCTATCTCTCTGCGCCGCTGTGATCGTAGCACCAGCTGAAAGACCGCGACTCGATCGCGCGGGCGTTGCTACCCTCGCAGCACTGATTGTCCTCCTGCACATCGCGACGAATCTCCTCACGGTCTACGAATTCCACCGTGACGAACTCCTCTATCTCGCGATGGGGAAGCACCTGCGTTTGTGGCGCATGGACTTTCCGCCGGGGATCGCTTTCATCGCCAACGGCTCGCGCGCACTCTTCGGCGACTCGCTGACGGCCATTCGGGCTTTCCCTGCGCTCACGCACGGCGCCACTGCGTTGCTCGCCACGCTCATCACCCGTGAACTTGGTGGGGGCGCAGTCGCGCAGCGCGTCTCGGTACTTGCCATTGCGCTGTCACCGTTGTTTTTGCGCTCTGGCGGAATGCTGCAACCGGTCGTGTTCGATCAGTTTTGGTGGACGCTGGCGTTGTACTTCCTGATTCGACTCTGTTCGACGGATGACGGTCGCTGGTGGATCGCCGTTGGCGCCGCATTGGGCCTCGGACTGCTCACCAAGTTCAGCATCGGCTTCATCGGCCTGCCGATCGTTGTGGCGACTGTACTTACACCGCAGCGGCGCTGGCTCGCGACGCGGTGGCCGTGGCTGGCACTGCTGGTCGCACTCGCGATCGGCGCGCCCGCGATCGTCGGACAAGTCGCACTCGGATTTCCAGTGCTTGGCCAGATGGACACACTGCAGGGATCGCAGCTGGCACGCATGACGTACACGATGTTTCTGGGCGAGCAGCTGCTCTTTGGCCCGGCGATCGTGCTCGCCGTCGCTGGAGTGATCGCGCTCCTGTTCCTCAAGCGATGGCAAGCGTATCGCGTGGTTGCGCTGAGCTGCGTCGGCGCATTTTTGCTCCTGCTCTTGCTGCATGGCAAGTCGTACTATATTGGGCCGATTTATCCGACGTTGTACGCGGCTGGCGCGACGACGCTGGAGCTGGGCAAGATGGGAGCGATGCGCACGAGTCGCATTGCACTCGCGACGATCGTGCTGCTCGCCTTCGGTGCGGTGATCCTGCCGTTGGGGATTCCAATCCTGCCGCCCGAACAGATGGTCGCGTACACGCAGCGGCTTGGTATTGCCAAGGCAACGCAAACCAATCGCGGTGAGCAGATCGAGCTTCCGCAAGACTATGCGGACATGCTCGGCTGGCGCGACATGGCGGCCGCTGTCGCAGCGGTCGTCGAAACGATGCCGCATTCCGAGCGCGCCGAAATGGTGGTAGTGGGGAATAACTACGGCGAAGCTGGCGCACTGGAGTTCTATGGTCCGCGCTTTCGCTTACCGCCGGTGATAAACGCGAGCGGATCCTTCTGGTTCTTCGGGCCGGGTGATCGATCGGGTCGCATCGTTGTCACACTCGGCGAGAAGCATGAAAGTTTGCAGCGCATCTACCGCGATGTGCAGGACGCCGGATATTTCGACGCGAAGTGGCTCGTTCCTGAAGAGCACAATCTTCCGATTCTGATCGGGCGGAATCCCTCAATGACATTGCAGCAGTTGTGGCCGTCGCTGGCGGGAAGGAACTGACGAACGACCGCACATAACCGGCACACCGCGTTGTTTCTGTCAACCGTCACTTGACTGGTCCCAATCGCTACATTCGTGAGGTAATTGCGGACACGCCTCACCGAAGTTTGGCAGGAAATTCGGGTAAGCACACGTCCAGGAGCGTTTCGCGGCCGGCACGCGTGCACCGAATCGAGAGTAGCTGATGATACGCGCCGTCGTTCCCTCAATCCGTCTGGGAGCATATGGTCACTGACAGAAGCCCGCATGAGATAGGCCGCGCCGAGGCGTTGCTCTGGCAGACCGGATATCGCGTCGCGTTGGCTGTGATTGCTGGTTCCGTGTCAGTCATGTTCCGCACCGCTGGCATTTTGTCGCTCTCGCCGGTTGCGGGTTTGGTGCTGATGCCCGGCGCGGCCGGATGGATACTCGGCCTGGTCAGCGTACTCTATGTTGCGCTGGTTGTTGTCATTCGCGTACGGCTCAAGACGGTCCATCGCGCTGGGCGCGCTCTGGCGACGCTGATGGTCATCGCAGATCTGGCCGTCATCTTCTGGCTCGTGTTTCTGCTCGCGCGGCCGGAGGATTACGACCGCGCACTGCTGATCGCGCTCTTCTCCCTGCAGCTGACGCACGTCTATTTTGGACGCACGCCCGCGCTGCTGCTGATCGTGGCCATTGCGACGAGCTATGTGCTGATCAACGACATCGCGATTGCGCACGGTGCGCCGGTGCAATGGCACGAAGTGGTCATCACGCTCGCGTTTTTTGGCGTGGGGGCGCTGCTCGTCGTGCTGGTGCAGAGTAATCTGCATTCCCGTCTCGCCACATTGGTAACGATCTTCGAGCGCGCTGAAGAGGGCGATTTCTCGGGGACGTACGATGTGCAGCACGATCGGCGTCCTGATGCAATCACCGTTGTCGGGCGCGCCTACAATCGCATGCGCACCCAGCTCGCGTCGATCGTGCTGACCGATCCTTTGTCCGGATGTCTCAACCGTCGCGGCTTTGAACAGCAGTACCGTCGTGAACTGTCACGTGCGGCGCGCGCGCACACCGATCTGGCCCTGATCGCGGTGGATCTCGATTTCTTCAAACGGGTGAACGACACCTTCGGCCATTTGGTGGGCGATCAGGTGATCGCCGAAGCCGGTGAGCTGTTGCGAGCGAGTGCGCGTGCCGGTGACGTGGTCGCGCGCACCGGTGGCGAGGAGTTCATGGTGCTGGCGCCAGACACACCCGTAGACGGCGCCTTGCACCTCGCCGCGCGTATCGTCGACTCCTTTCGCAAGAAAAGCTTCGCCGAACCGAGAACAAGAAAAGTCACCGTGACGGTGAGTATCGGCGTTGTGGCCGACACCATTCCCAACGAGGGGATGGCGGAAGATCTGCGCGCGCGCGCCGACGAAGCGTTGTATGCCGCCAAGCGCAGCGGGCGTGATCGTCTGGTGCTTTGGACGGCGGGTCTCGAAGCAATGCGTCGCGGACAGAGCGGAGAATTTCCGATGCTGTCGGGGAGCGGTCCCGCGATCACAGGCTCAGGGCCCTCAGTTGGTGGTGGGGGCGTCAGCGGATCGTCATCACGCCTTCGCTGATCATGACGGTCGCACCGCCAACGCGCACCGATTCAATCGCGCTACCGCGCTTGGTCGCTTCAATGGACAGCCGACTGGCGCGACCCATCTCGACACCCTGGGCAACTTCCCACGTCACCACACCGTCGCGCGGTGTGCGCGCGGCGAGATAGCCAGCGAGACAGGAGTTCGCTGATCCCGTTGCCGGGTCTTCCGGCACCGCTGCTCCCGGCAGAAACGCGCGCGCGCGGATGTCGACGCCTTGTACATGTAACGGTGCAGCCGTGTCCTGGTCCCCGTTGGTCATCGCGAATACGAAAGGCCAAGCCCCCCACGACCCCTGCAGATGCTGCTCCCATGCATCCATGCGAATGCGCGCGCGGCGCACTGCGTCAACGCTCGCGAGCGGAAGCATGAGCCACGGAATGCCGGTGCTCACCGCCATCGGCATGTGTGTGCCGCCAACAAAATCGGATGGGGACAGCGATAGCACATCGGCAAGTTGCTCGATCGTTGCTGACGGAGCGCGCTCTTCGGGGAGCATGGCTGTGGTAAGCTGCGCGTGAACGGGCACTCCATTCACGAGTCGAACTTTGACCGGGACGGGACCCACACCCTCGCCAAGTACGAGCGTGATTTCGTCACCGGTGGCTTTCACTTCACCGTTGGCCACGAGCGCGTGCGCCGTACCGATGGTGGGATGGCCGGCAAAGGGGAGTTCGCCTTCCGGCGTGAAGATGCGCACGCGTTTGCTGTGCGACGGATCGTCGGGAGGGAAGACAAACGATGTTTCAGCGTAGTTGAACTCTCGCGTGATCGACTGCAGCGTCTCGGTGGGGAGGCCGTCGGCGTCGAAGACGACGGCAAGCTGGTTGCCGGTGAAGGGGGCGGTGGTGAAGACGTCGCAGGTGAGGAAGCGCAGAGATTGCATTGGATTGGCGGCGTTGGAGCGGGGAATTGCGAAGGTTGGCTCACCACTTCAGATCAGAGCGCCGATCTCTCACTCCGCTCCCAAAAACGGGTACTTCCAGTCCAGCGGTGAAGCAAACGTTTCCTTGATCGTCCTGGCGCTCACCCACCGCATCAGGTTCATCTTTGAGCCGGCCTTGTCGTTGGTCCCCGATGCGCGCGCGCCACCAAACGGCTGCTGCCCAACCACTGCCCCGGTCGGCTTGTCGTTGATGTAGAAATTGCCCGCCGCCTGGCGGAGCACGTTTGACGCGTCGCGCACCGCGCTCCGATCGCGCGCGAACACCGCGCCCGTGAGTGCATACGGCGAGGTCGCATCGACAATCGCCAATGTCTCGAGCCACTTCTCGTCGTCGTAGACGTGCACGGTGAGCACCGGGCCAAAGATCTCCTCGCACAGCAAGCGATAGTTCGGGTCTGCCGTTTCGATGATCGTCGGTTCGACAAACCAGCCCTTCGAATCGTCGCAACCGCCACCCGCGATGATCGTCGCGTTCGTCTTCGCGTCGTCCAGATATCCCTTGATACGCTTGAACGCCTTCTCGTCGATTACGGCGGCGACAAAATTCCGGAAGTCGCGCACGTCCCCCTGCTTGATCTCGGCGAGCATCGCCACGCACTTCTCGCGCACCGACGGCCAGAGCGATTTTGGCACATAGGCGCGGCTCGCGGCTGAACACTTCTGCCCCTGATACTCGAATGCACCGCGCACCATTCCCACGGCGAGTGCCTGCGGGTCGGCGCTGGCATGGGCGACGATGAAATCCTTGCCGCCCGTTTCGCCCACGATGCGCGGATACGACTTGTACTGATTCATGTTCTTCCCGATCGTCTCCCACATGCTGTTGAAAACGGCAGTCGAACCCGTGAAATGCACGCCAGCGAGATCGCGGTGCGCGAGTGCGACCTCCGAAATCACGGCTGGGTTGCCCGGCACGAAGTTGATCACACCCGGCGGCAGCCCCGCTTCCTCGAGGATCTGCAGGATGTACCACGCCGACAACATTGCGGTCGCGCCCGGCTTCCAGAGCACGGTGTTTCCCATCATGGCGGGTGCGCCAGGCAGATTGCCGCCGATGGCCGTGAAATTGAACGGCGTCACGGCGTAGACGAATCCTTCGAGCGGACGGTAGTCGAGCTGGTTCCACATCGAGTGATCGGCGATCGGCTGCTCATTGTAGAGATCCTGCGCGAACTGCGCGTTGAAGCGCCAGAAGTCGATGAGCTCGCACGCGGCATCGATTTCCGCCTGATGTACCGTCTTGCCCTGGCCCAGCATGGTCGCCGCGTTGAGCGTGTCGCGCCATGTCGTGGTAAGCAATTCGGCGGCGCGGAGAAATACCGCCGCGCGATCTTCCCAACGCCAGTTGGCCCAATCCTTCGCGGCTGCGCTGCACGACGCGATCGCTTCTTGCACCAGCGCGGGGGTGGCCTTGTGAAACGTGGCCAGCACATGCTTGTGATCGCAGGGCATCGTGACCGTGCCCAGATCGCCGGTGTGAATGCGACGTCCGCCGATCACGATGGGTATTTCGACCTGCTCGGTCTCCATCTGCGCGAGGCGCCGCTTGAGCGACGCGCGCTCCGGAGAGTTCGGGGCGTACGTGCGAATGGGCTCGTTCACAGCGGGCGGGACACGACGCGAGCCGTCAAAAGGCGCGAAAGACATCAGCGGATCTCCGAATGAGCGGAAGGTGGGCTTGGGTCCGCAGGCCGACCCAAGCCCACAAAAGTTAGCAACTCGCCAGCATTGCCGTCGCGTGCATTGCCGGCAGGGCGGCTGTCGACGCGTTCAATAGCTTCACCAATGCCCGCATCTGCGTCTACCAAAATGCAGCAACAGTCCACTAGCGTTGGCCTATGCATCATCCCTCCGTCCGACTCCGCTCGCTCCGCTCTGTGCTCTTCTGCTGCTCGCTTTCGGCGGCGAGCGCGTGCCAGGCGCCTGCAGTTTCGTGGGTCGACGAAGCGGCTGTTGCGACCAATGATCCATCACCGCTGACGAATCCGGCGGTGGTTCCAATCGACTCGTCGATGCGCGACAGTGCGCCCACGGCGCCGTTGCAACAGCTGCAGGACCTGCTGCGGGAAACGAGGGCGATGGCGCTGTTGGCACCGCGCATAGCCGTGATGCCCGAAGCGCGATTGCGTGCAGAAACGCAACCAGTCGCGCCAATGACGATGCCGATGAGCGCGCCTCCGCCATCGCTCTCGCTTGGAGACGGCGACGCCCCTGCCGATTCGCTCCGCTGCGCGCGATCGCTCCGCGAAGCTTTGGCCCCGATGCATGGCCGTGTTGCGGTGTGGTGGTCGCGACGCGAACGCGGACGCGTGATGTTGCTCGCCGCATGGCGTGATACACTCACCTCCGAATCCCGGCTGGGCGCTTGGCGCGGACCGATCATCGTCGATTCGCTCGACCAGGGTCCCGTCGACGCGCAGGCGAGTTCGCGTGGCTCGGCGGGCTGTTCGCGTCCGGCGGCGAGTGTGGTCGTCGATGCGCTGCACGGGTATGTGCACGTCGGATATGCGTTGACTGGTCCTGAGGGTCCCGGCGTATTCTACGCGCACCAAATGGACCCGCGCGCCGCGTTCGAGACGCCCCAGGCAATCGTCTATGGTGATCGGCTCGGCGCAGTGCGTGTCGCGGCGTCGGGCGATGTTGTCGCGCTGGCATACGACGATCCCAACGGCGGCGAGCGACCGCGAATCGGCGTGGCCGTATCGCGCACCTCGGGGCACAGCTTCGAAGACCGCATCATCGCGAGCAGCGCGATCGCGAAGGCGAGCGATCCCTACATCGCACTTCGTGGTCGCGCGATTGTCGTTGGGTGGAGTGAAGTACCAACCAGCGGCGGTGAGCCAGCATTCCGCGTTCGGAGAGCCGTGGTTCGGTAGTTGCGAGCCGGGCCCATTTGTGTCATTGGCAACCCACCCCCACCGATCTCGCTCATGCTCTACATAGGTGCCCACTGCATCGATAACGGCGGAATTCCCATGGCTGCACGTCGGGCCGGCCGCTCGGGGATGACAGCGCTCCAGATTTTCAGCGCGATTCCCAAGTTCTACAACGACAAGGTTTCCGTGAAGCCGGATCGGATTGCGCGCTTCCGTGAAGCCCTCGAGGGCGCCGGAATCAAACCGGAGCATGTAATCGTCCACGCGGCGTACGTTCTCAACTGCGCTACGCCGGACGCAGAGAAGTGGGCACGCGCGTCTGCCGGTCTGGCCAAGGAATTCGAACGCTCGACCGCACTGGGCGTCGGTGGCGTCTGCTTCCATCCGGGCGCCGCAACGGACGGCGATCGTGACGCGGCCGTGCTGCGCGTTGGTGAGGCCATGAAGCGGGCACTCGCGGCCGTCCCCGAGGGAAAGACGCGACTGCTCATCGAGAACACCGCGGGGGCCGGCACCACCGTTGGTCGCACAGCCGAGGAAATCGCGACGATGCTTTCATGCATTCCCACTGCGTTGCGCGCGCGCACCGGCTACGGGCTCGATACCTGTCATCTGTTCGCGTCAGGCTTTCCCATTGGGGAATCACGTGCGTCGTTGACGCAGGTGCTTGATGACTTCGAGAACGTCATCGGGGAGGCGCCGTCTTTTTTTCACCTCAACGACAGCGAAGGCGCGCTTGGATCCAATCGCGATCGACACATGGTGATTGGCGAGGGGCAGATCGGAGCAGAGCCCTTCAGCTGGCTCGTGCAGGACCGGCGCGCGAAGAAGATCCCGCTCATCCTCGAAACGCCACAGGCCAATCCCGACATCGCCGAAGACGACGACAGTCCCGATCCGTGGGACGTCGATTCGATCGAACGGTTGCGCGCATTCGCCAAGCGAAGCGCGAGCGAGTAGTCGCACGACGATCGCGCATTCGGCAGATGCTTCGCAGACGCGTTACGGGCGCGCACGGGCTCGCTGCGGCGGCGCGATGTGGATTGCTGCTTTTGAATACGAAGCGTGATCAGTGAGCGTCGTCGCGTCACTTGGGCGGTGCGATTTCGTTCGTTCCGCGCATCGCTCAGAGGGGCGATACACGCGTTTCAAAAGGGAAACTTGAAAGAAAGTGCACTTTTCATAGGGAAAAACGCATGAAACACTATTGCGCGCCGTATCAGTGATTGTAGTTTGTGGCGCGTCGGCGCATTGGCGCGACGCACTCAGAGCCGTTTGTTGCGACGCGGCTCTTATGGTCACCCCCTCAGGAGACGCTATGGCCGCTGCGAAGAAGTCTGCGAAGAAGGCTGCGAAAAAGGCTGCACCGAAGAAGGCCGCGAAGAAGGCTGCTGCGCCAAAGAAAGTTGCAAAGAAGGCTGCTGCGCCGACTAAGGCCGCCGCCCCGAAGAAGGCCGCTGCGCCGAAAAAGGCTGCAAAGAAGGTCGCCGCCAAGCGCACGCCGAATGCCGCGTTCATGAAGGCGCTCACGCCGAGCAAGGAGCTTGCCGCTGTCGTTGGCGACAAGCCGCTCGCGCGCACGGAAGTCGTGAAGAAGCTTTGGGCGTACATCAAGAAGAACAACCTCCAGGATGCCAAGAACCGTCGCGCAATCAACGCGGACGACAAGTTGAAGCCCGTGTTCGGCGGCAAGGCGCAGGTCAGCATGTTCGACATGACCAAGCTGATCTCCAATCACCTGAAGTAGCCTCCGGAAGATCTCCGGTCGTAACCTCCGGAGTCTCTCTGGCGTAAATTGAGGGGGCGCATTCATCCGGATGCGCCCCCTCTCCGTGTTACTGCAACTCAGTGGTGAGTTTGCACTTCGAGTTACGGGTTCCCAGTAGCTGGACACTCGATACTCTGACTGCGAACTGAAAACTTTGTGGTTAGTCTCTCTCTCTGCCCCGTCCGCATCGTGTCAGCCAAAACCAAGTCCGACAGCTCTGTCTCTGCCCTCCGCTCCGGCAACTCGCGCGCTGGTCGCTCCAGCGCCTGGGAAAACATCAAGGCGATCATCTGGACGCTGGTTATTTTCCTCGCGATCCGGACCTTCCTTTTCGAGGCGTATCGCATTCCGTCGGGGAGCATGATTCCGACGCTGCTTGTTGGTGACTGGCTGTTTGTGAACAAGCTTGCCTACGGGCCGCACGTGCCGGGGACGGCTATCAATCTTCCCGGCTACGCCGACCCCAAGCGCGGCGATGTGGTCGTCTTCATCTCGCCCAATCAGATCGATCAGCCCGAAGATCCGAATCCGACGCTGGTCAAGCGGTGCGTCGCGATCGCCGGTGACACGATCTGGATGCGCGATGGTTTGCTCTACGTGAACGGGATGCCGCAGAAGCAGGGCTTTTTGGCGTCACAGAATGTGAAGGGCGATGGCACTTTCTCACATCCACTTTTCGCTTGGCACAAACAGTTCGAGGTGCGTGGCACGCGCGCGGGTGATCCGGCGCCATCGCCAACGCTCGACAATTGGGGCCCGATGATCGTGCCGGCCAAGCACCTGTTCATGCTTGGCGACAACCGCTACGACTCCAAGGACGGGCGCTACTGGGGCTTTGTGCCGAGGGAGAACGTGCGGGGGCGGCCGTCCTTCGTGTACTACTCCTACAACGCCGATGACAG
>JAYUWD010000451.1:0-9921 GCA_043753735.1 Gemmatimonadaceae bacterium | reverse complement strand
AATGGTCGAGTTTGGCATGCAGGTTGCACTTTGACCTGCCGTTACTTCGCCTCCGGGCAGGTCGAGCCCTTTCGAAACCGCCCATGGTTTCCACCGTTCTACCACGCACTCATCCGCGTTAGACATGTTTGATCGTTTGGCCACTCGGGCCACCTCCTGGGGAGCGGTTGCGCTTCTCTCTGTGACCGGTGGACTTGCTTCCATGGACGGCGCAGCGAGAGGGACGGCGCGGCACGGAGGCGTCGCGTTCTCTGAGTTGGGCATGAACCCCGTGATGGTCGGACTCGCCTCGCTGGACGAAGCAGCGCCGTTTCTCTCGTTCGCCGCGCTCTTCCTCGCGCTTTGCGGATGGTGGTTGGTACGTCGTGAGACGGTGCGCCGAGGAACCGATGAATCTGCGCTTCGCCAGGAAATGCGTCGCCTGCAGGACGCGATGCACGCGAGCGCTGACGGCGTCTTTCTGCTGCGCGCCTTTCGCGATGTCACGGGACGCGTGACCGATTTCGAGATCACCGACGCCAACCCGACCGGTGCCCGCCTTTTGCGCGCCGCCCGCGGAGAACTCGTCGGTCGCCGCCTCCGCCGCGATCTTAACGACCAGATCTCAGCAACGCTGCTGGAGCAGTATGCCGATGCGATCGCGCTGAACACGTCATTGGTCGAAGATGTGCGCGTCGATCGTCGTCGCTTCGGCGCAGGCTGGTTGCTGCATCAAGCTGTGCCAACAGCCGAAGGTGTCGCCGTCACCATTCGCGACATCTCCACGCGCAAGCGTGAAGAAGTACGCCTGCGTCGAGCTTCGCTCACCGACCACCTGACGCAACTTTACAATCGGCGCGGCTTCATGACGCTGGCCGAACAGCATCTGCGCATTGCGCGTCGCCAGGGAAAGGATGTCGTGCTGCTCTACGTCGACATGGATGAATTCAAGCAGCTCAACGACAGCTTCGGTCATGCCGAAGGCGATCGTGCGCTGATGGCTGTGGGACGCCTTCTCCGTCGCGCCGTGCGCGATTGCGATATCGTGTCTCGCATCGGTGGCGACGAGTTCACGATCATGGCGCTCGATGCCGATGGAGGAGCCGCTCGTCTCATTCAGCGTCGCATCGAAGAGCGGATCGCCCTGCTGAATGCGAGCAACGAACTTTCCGCCCCGCTGTCACTCACGATCGGACACACCCGCGTGCGGCCAAACGACAGCGCACCGCTCACCGAACTCTTGGTGCGAGCGGACCAGTTGTTGTACGCCCGCAAGCGCCAGCGCAAACTCACCGCCGCCGCGTCGTCGCGCGTCGCGGATCGACGTTCAGCTGCCGCCAGCCGTTCAGCTCGCAACAATTCGTTGCTCGCACCGAACACTCTGCTTCCACCTGCCAAGACCGCGATCGAGCGAGCTGTGGCCGGTGCCGGCGTTTCCGCTTCCCGTTCAAGCGCGTCAGGCTTCAGCGCGTCTCTCACGGCGTAACCGTTTTCTGAGGCATCGGTCAAGCACTACCACTGGCACGGGCGCTGACCGACAACAAAAGAAATCCGGATGAATCGGTTGTCGGTGCTTGACCCTGCGTGGGTCGGGCACTGACGTTCTTTTCATGACCTTTCGCGCCATAAATCCAGCCTCGGGCGAGTTGCTCTACGAGACCGCCTCGCTTTCACTCGCACAACGCGAGACGCTGCTTCACCGCATTGCCGCCGAGCAGCTGGTGTGGCGGCGCGCATCACTGAGCAGCCGCGCCCGCTTCATCACGTCACTTGGTACCGCGTTGCGCGCGCACCGAGCAGCGCTCGCCGAAGCACTCGCCCTTGAGATGGGCAAGCCGATCGCCGCCGCTCGCGCCGAAGTCGATAAATGTGCGGCCCTCTGTGATGTCGCCCCGGCAATGGCCGCGATCGCGTTGGCCGACGAAGTCGTACAGGACGATGCCCAGGCGACTGTACGCGTGCGTCATGACGCATTAGGAAATGTGCTGGCGATCATGCCGTGGAATTTTCCCTATTGGCAAGCGTTGCGCTTCGCCGTGCCCGCGCTGCTCGCCGGCAACGGGGTGCTGATCAAGCCTGCCTCGTCGGTGCCCGGACCGGCGCGTCTACTCGATGAATGTTTTGCCGACGCCCGCCGCGCTGTCGCAAACAGCGACACACCTGCCGCACCGTGTCACATCGCACTCCTCGACCAGGACACGCTCGATGACGTCATCGCCGATGCTCGCATTGCCGGCGTGACGCTCACCGGGAGTGATCGCGCCGGTCGGCATGTCGCGCAGGTTGCCGGCCAACATCTCAAGAAGGTCGTGCTCGAACTGGGCGGCAGCGATCCCTTTATCGTGTTGCCCAGTGCCGATATCGATCGTGCCGCATCGGTGGCAGTCGCGGCGCGCACGGTCAATTCGGGACAATCGTGCGTCGCGGCAAAGCGGTTCATCGTCTGCGACGCGATCTATGACAATTTCCTGGCGCAATTCTCCGACGGCATGCGCGCACTGGTCGTTGGCGATCCACGCGACGAACGAACGCAGGTTGGTCCGATCGCCACGGCGAGCGTACGCGACGGACTCGCGCAACAAGTGCGACGCTCGCTTGCACAGGGTGCGCGGGCGGTGGTGGGCGGAGATGCAGACAGTCATGTCGGCTTCTTCTTTCCACCAACCGTGCTGGTGGACATTCCGCTCCAGTCACCCGCGGCGTGCGAAGAACTGTTCGGCCCCGTCGCATCAGTCTTTCGCGCGCACAACGCCGACCACGCGCTCACACTAGCCAACGATTCGCCCTTCGGACTCGGCGCGAGTGTATGGACCCGCGACGCCGACGAGGCCCAACGTTTTGCATCAGCCCTCGATGCCGGCATGATCTTTGTCAACGACATGGTCGCATCCGACCCACGCTATCCATTCGGCGGGATCAAGCAATCGGGGGTCGGACGTGAACTTGGCCTTGTTGGGTTTCGTGAATTCACGAACGTGAAGACGGTGCGCGTGTTGCACTGAACAGCCGCGTCCATCACGCGCGCTTTGTGCGGAGCGACTACACAGGCGTATTGTCGCTCTCCTGAGGCCCTTCGATCAGCCGACGCCACCATGGCCGCTGGTCTTCTGCGCGGCGCACGCTGCGCACGACCTGACGCCACGCGATACGCATCTCCTGCGCGTCGCCAAAACGATCGTCCACGCGCGGCTCGAGACCGCGACGCAGCCATTCCGCGATCGAGTCGGAGAAACCATCGGCGAGCAAACGTCCGGGCAGCGTATCGGCCAACTGCTGCGCGAGAATCGTTTCACTCGATCCCTCGCCAAACGGCGGATGTCCCGTCAATACGAAATAGACGATGCTCGCGAGCGCGAAGCAGTCGGTCGCCGGTCCCTGCGCTTCCCCAAGCAATTGTTCAGGAGCCGCGAAGGACGGCGTGCCTGAAGTTCCAGCCCGCTCATCACCTAACGCGTACGCAATACCGAAGTCGCCGATTCGCCACCGACGGTAGCGGTCGATCAGAATATTTTCCGGCTTGAGATCGCGGTGAATGATGCCACTCGCATGCGCGGCGATCAGCGCCTCGAGCACGTCGTCCACCTGCTGTGCGATCTCTTCAAATGGCCGAGGTCCACTGCGTTGCACGAGACTCGCGACAGATCCACCTTCAGCGAGTTCCATCGTGTACCACACGACGTCGCCGCGGCTGTCGCTGTCATAGATCGGCACGATTGATGGATGCGCGAGTCCTGCCGCCAGTCGCGCTTCACGACGAAAACGCGTGACCGCCACATCGTCTTTCGCGATGTGCGGATGCAGCACCTTGATCGCCACTTCGCGTGACAACGACAGATCGCGCGCGCGCCAGACGCTTCCGAACATCCCGCTACCCAACGGCGACAGAATTTCGTAGTCGTCGGCGGTGGCCCAGCGGAGTCGCGCATCAGCGGTGTCGAGCGCGGGGGGAAGCTCGTCGCCCTCCGGCGAGATCATGATCTGCCGTACCGACACATGCCGATCCATATCGCGCAACAGTGCCGCGATCGACGCGAAACGGAGCCCCGGATCGGGATTCAACGCCCGTTCGATCACGTTCGCCAACGTCTGCGGGCAATCGGGGCGAAGCAGCGAAATCGGCGGGACGTCATGTTCCGGTGGCGTCTCGCCCGTCAGCATCGTGAAGAGCATCGCCGCGAGCTGCCACTGATCGGACGCCGGCGTCGGATTCCATGCACCGCCGCTCCACTCGGGTGGGCTTGGCGCATAGTCCGGACTCGGCCGAATTCCCTTCGGGAGCTGATCCTTTGGCAGCACCCACTCCCAGCCAAGCAGCCACAGTCGACCACCGGGGGTGAGCCACACCGAGTTGGCGGAAATGTCTCCATGCGCGGCGCCGGTGTCATGCAGGTAGGCCAGCGTGCTCCCAGCTTCGCGCAGCACCTGCAATCCGACAGGCACCGACTCGGGGCCAAGGCGACTCACGCGCGACAACACCGTTTCACCGCTGATCCAGCGACGGAGATAGCCCGGTCCGCGGCGACTCTCCTGGTACGACGCCCAGTAGTGGTAGGTGGTAGGGATCGACGGGTGATTGCGATGCGCCAGCGCGCGTGCCTCGTGCCACAGCCAAGCGCCGTGGTCCTCGTTGGCGCAGCTCACCAACGAAAGTGAACGTCCCAGCGCATCGATGACTTCCTGATAATGTCGATGTTCTAGCAACAACCCTTCGCTTCCCCATGACCAGCCGGGCGGCAGCGTCCACGGCTCAAGATGCGGCGGCGGAGACGGCGTTATGCGATGAACGGCAAGGAGGGATTGAGGAGCCATGCTGAAGTTTAACGCCCCGGACGTCGGTGTAGCTGAGTTGGAAACTGGCTGAGCCTGGCCTTGTGCCACCGATGTCGTGCCGAAGGCGAGACGTAGCGCTTCACGGGGCAGCGCGGAGAACGATTTCGACCTCGGCCCCACCGCCATGCGTGCTGTGCAATGCAATAGAACCACCCCACCCTTCAATCAGTCGACGGCTGATCGCAAGACCGAGCCCGCTGCCACTCGTACTGGTCGAGAAGTGCGGTTCAAAGACACGACCGAGGACATCGGCGGCAATTCCGGAGCCATCATCATGCACTTGAATCAGAAGCTGTTCTGCAACGCGCGAGAGGCGGACCGTCACTTCGCGCGCCTGAGCGTGCCTGGCGTTTTCGAGAACGTTGAGCAGCACTTCCTTAAGCTCGTCGCGCTGGGCCAACGCATGCATGCGCCTCGCGCTTCCGGTAGTGTCAGGGCCCGAAACGAGATTCCACCTCACCTCGCCCTCGCCCATTTGCTCAAGCGCGAGCACATCGCGCACCGCCGCTTCGACATCAACGGAGACGGGTGGCTCGCGATCAGCCGGCGCGGTCCCATACCGACTGAACGCGCGAGCGATCTCGTCGAGGTGATCGATCTCTTCAAGCACGCGAGTCACGTTCGTATCCAGAATCGTACCGAAATCGCCACGTCCATCGCGATACGCTCGCCGCAGATGCTGCACACCCAGTCGGATCGGCGTCAGCGGATTCTTGATCTCGTGCGCGACTTGGCGCGCCATCTCGCCCCACGCCAGAATGCGTTGCGCGGTCGCAAGCTCCGTGACGTCATCCAGCGTCAGTACTGCGCCATTCGGTAGACGGGTGAGCCGAGCTCGCAGCTGTCGTCCCTGCACCGAAAGTTCGAACTCGTCTTCGGTCACCGCGCGAGCGTCGGTCACGGCGAGAAAAGCGACGCACCGCGCGACCAGCGACGAGAGCGAGCGCGGAAAGCTGCGGAGTGTCGTCACTTGTGTTCGCATCGGTACCGCCAGCAAAGCTTCGGCCCGCGGATTCGCGAGAAGAATCTCACCGTCGGGCCGCAACGCAAGCACGCCGCTGGCCACGTTTTGCAATACGGCTTCCGTACGTCGCTGCGCCGCTTCGAGCGCGGCGCGGCTCGTGGTCAAATCCGTCGCCATGCGGCCGAAGGCGCGATACACAGGAGCGAATTCTGCGGCGGGTGCAGCGCCGAGCGAGGGATCCTTTCCGCCCGCTGCAATAGACAACGCCGCTTCACGCAGCGCACTCACCGGTCGCGCCAGCGAACGCGCGGCAATGCCGCTCGACCAGATTGCCGCGAGCGCTCCAAGCGCGGTCGCAAACAAGACGAGGACGCCAAGATCTGCCCGTCGTGCATCAAGGGCAAATTCATCACCGCGCGCAGGCGTCGCCAGCACGCCAGTCGCGCTGAACTGCGGGATGCGCCGGAACCCGACCAGCGCCTGTCGACCGCTGATCGTCAATCGACGGGTCGAGAACAGTTCGTCGACGTCACCTTCGTCGTTCGCGGCGGAAACAGGCAACAGTCGACCGAGTGGCGCGAGGGCATCGAGCAGGGCGTCGCTCGCGCCGACGAGTTGTCCGTCCTGATACAAGAACAGTGGCGTCCCCACGCTGGTTGCAGACGTCGAGAGTTCATTGCGCTCTACATCCACTGCGGCAACGCGCAACGCTTCGCGGACCAGGAGTTCACGCGCCGCCGCGTCGTCGTTCTGCAGCCGATACCACGACCACGCAGCAAAAATCGCGGCCGGCGCGATGAAAAAACCAAGGAGCGCCAGACTGAGTCTGACGCGATATGATCGTGCCCAACGTGTGCGACGCACTCGCAGCCAACGACCAAACGCACCATCCGCCATCGCACTCGCCCCCCACAGCAACATCACAACTGCGAGGTCCAGCAGCACAAGCAGCGCTCCTCGTGGAAGCAGCACATCGGCACCACGCAGCTCGACTTCAACGTGCACCTTGCGCACTTCTCGCCCGGCGCCAACGACGCCATCGCCGTGCATCGTCGTGCCGCGACGTCGCCACACCAGCATTGGCGTTGCGGCTTCATCCACCGCGGTCGCGGTCAGCGTCAGACGATACGGCGGCTCGAGCCCACGCACCCCCGTGATTCCGGTCAGCGTTGCGAACGGGTCCAGCGGGAGCAGCCCAGTGCGCGGCGGCACGGCAACCGTGGTCACGCTGCCATCGGGTGCAGGGACGGCCGCGATGAGGATGGTCGTCGGTCCGTCGTTCGTACTGAAAAACGCCGTCGCTCCGCTCTGACGCGTGAGCACAGCGCTCAAGGCCATCGCGCTCAACGTATCGCTGATCGGTGCGAGCGATATTTCGGCAATCGGCGTGTTCGGCTGCGTCGGAATCCAACGCGCGATGCGAGCCGGATAGCCGGCCCGTGCAAGATCACTCGAAGCGAACCGGCGCAGCAGCTGATCGCTCCCCGGATCAGAGCGCTGCTCCTCGCCAAGTGTGTACGCAAACCGCGCCAACAGCCTGCGTGCATTCTCGTCGACGACGGAAAGCCTCGGCAAGTCATGCTGCGCCAAATCCATGCGCGCGCGCACAACCTGCCCCCACGTCAGTGTTGCCGCGCCTGCGCCTGCCACGACAGCTGCCCCGATCACCAAAGCGACACCACGCCGCGTCAATGTGAGCGCCCCAATCGCCAGCACCCAGCAGACGGGATACCACACAGGCCAAGTGCCGGGCGCTTTCCAGAGCAGCGGCGCGAGGATTGCAGAAATCAGCGCGAGCAGTGGTGCGGTTATTGGCGGAACGCCGCGCGCGCGTCCGATCGCGACTTGGCCTGCGGTTGCGCCAGCCAACAGGACCGATGCACCGGCAAGGGCCAGCGCCAACTGCCAGCTGATCCACAGGCGCGTGCTTGCGCCAGCTTGGGGCAACTGAATGCCGCGGGCCAGATCGCGCAGCAGGAACGGGCCAAGCCCTGCAACCAGAACGACCAGTAGGGCCGCGACCCAGCGCGATCGCATCACCCGCGTTGAACGCATCACCATGAAAAGTGTCGCCAACACCAGCGATGCGGTGATGAGCAGCGCGGCGACATTTGCCGTGAGCGCGCCGCCCATCGACGCATAGTAGTTGGAGGCGCTAAAAATCCCCGAGACATTTGAAAGTGCGCCAAGCGGTGCGACGGCAACGGCGCGCAACAGCGCGATGATCATGGCCACGCGATGCACCGTGCGCGCCGGACGCCGCCAACTCGTCACCAGCACCAGCAGCACTGCCAACGCAAGCGGCACACCCGATCGTGCACGTGCGCGTTGCAACAGTGCTTCGCGCGTCTCACCTTCCGAGTAGGCGAGCGCGCGCACACGAGCCAGACGCTTCGAGCCATCGGGTACGACAACCACCGTCGAACCGGGAACGACGCGCGCTGAATCGGGCGACTCAATGACGGTGCGATCGATTGAAAATCGCCCGGCCAACGACTGCGTCAGCGATTGAACAAAGCGATCGGCCGGCGGTGCGGACGAAACCAGCGCGACCGCGACTGCCTGAACATCACCGTCGGCCGACAGCGCGCGCGCCACAAGCGACGCGTGAAACGGGCCGGTCACCAATTGTATCGCTTCAACGCCGATCGGCGAGATTGGCGTGCGCGATTGTCCCGCGTGCGCGATCAACCGCTCGCCCTTGAACAACAGCAACGCAGTTTCGACACCGCCCACAATCTTCGGCGGATCGAGGGGCACAAGTGGCGTCGTGCCGCGCTCAATGGCTCGGACCAGCGCGCTGTCGTCGACCGCAGCGCGGGCCACGCGCTGCAGCGTCTCCTTCACTTCGGTCAGATTCGCGGCAACGCGTTGGCCTCGTTGCTCACGCTCCTGCGCCGACCAGCTCCCCCAATTGGCGGCCACCATCTGCAATGTCGCGGTCTCGCGCGCAGAGACTGCGGCCGTCCCGGTCAGCGCCAGCACCGCCCCAATGGCCCACGCGCGGGGCTCTCGAACCCACCGTGTGCAGATGGCAGCGCCGAGCGTCCCGACCGCCGCCGTAATCAGCGTTCCCCACCCCGGTGCCTTTTGCCAGGTCGCCAGCGCGATCACGGCACCGACCGCACAAAGCACCCATGCCAGCGGCCACTGGTCCTCGTTACGTCGGCCGCGCGATGCGCGACGCGCTGCGACCGACTCTGGCGGCTGATCAACAAGGGTGGCTGTCATTGCCGCACAATACCCCGCTTCTGCCCGCATGGCGAAGGGGTACGGGCTATCTTCGCATGATGGTTTCGATTCCTGTCGCTTCGCTTGCCCTCGCACTGCTGTACCTGGCTTCGCAGGGGTCGGACCGGACGCCCGCCCATCCGCTCGCGGATCGGGGTGAGCACCCGGTCACCACTTCGCGTATGCGTGCGGACCGTGACGCGACCGATGCACAGCCACGGGAGCGACTCGATGTTGGCAGTTTCACGCTATCTGTCGGCGCACAGCGGACCGGTCGCGAGCAATTCTCGATCCGTCGTGTCGTAGCTCAGGACGGCGCGGTCCTCGAACTGCGCGCCGAGTCGGCAAATGGAGAACAACGCTCGGCCATGCGCCTCGAGACCGATTCGGCGGGCACTCCGGTGCGTTACTCGCTCGAGGAGCGACGCGGCGCGGACATCACGCGACGCCTTGGCGGTCAACGTTTGCGGGGACGCTTTGCTACGCTGGCGCGTGGCGTGACCGGTGAAGCTGCCCGCGAGTATCTGTTGACGCCGGGGGCCATCATCCTCGAGGACGATGGAGTACTTCAATACGCGTTGCTGGTGCGGGGGCGGCGCGCCGAGGTGGGGGTCACGCAGGCCATCCCCACGCTCACCCCTACCAATAACCGGCAGGGGAGTGTGAGTCTCGTCCTCGAATCTCAACGTGACACCGTCGTCATCGCCGGTGCCAGTCGCGCTGCATGGCGTTGGCGCGCGGTGCTGACCGGTGGAGATTCGCGCACAATCTGGGCTGACGCCGACGGTCGACTGCTTCGCGTCCTGTTGCCGGCGCGTGGAATCGATGCGGTGCGCGACGATGTGCCACCATGAGAGACCGCAATACGTGCAACAATGAGTCGCTGACGCTTCCAACCCATTCATCCCATGCCTCGA
>JAYUWD010000450.1:0-29571 GCA_043753735.1 Gemmatimonadaceae bacterium | reverse complement strand
GCGCGCTGCGCGGTTGGCCGAACAGTGAGGCGGTGTCATCTGAAAGCTTCCCGGGTATCAGCTGATGTCTCGCGAATCCATGCACGCGCGGCACGCGGCGATTACGGCTGTCCGGGCGAACTGTTTTCACCCGCATGAAGGAATTCGCTCGCGCTTTCCTGCATTTGAAGTTTGTTCAACACGACACGTAGCGCACGGTACTTTCCGGTAACCCGCCCGCTTCGGAGGATAGAAACGAGATGTCTACTCCGTTCCTGAGTTCCGAGGAATACGATGAGCGCGCCCACGCCCTCTACAACGAGTCGCAGTACGATGAGGCGCTCGACATGTTGCGCGAGGGGCTGACGATCTACCCGAACGCTGTCGAACTGCACGTCGGTGTCGGTTATGCGCGTCTTGCCCGAGAGGAATTTGCATGGGCACGCCGCAGTTTCGAGGAATCGCTCGTCCTCGATCCCGACCATGAAGACGCACTTGCCGGACTTGGCGAAGTGTTGCTCAAGTTTGGCCAGGTCGACCAGGGGATGCACGCTTTCGATCGCACGATCGAACTCGGTTATGACGACGACATTGATCTCATGCTGCAGATCGGCCGCGCGCTTTTTCGTGAAGGGTTTGTCGAAAACGCACTTGGTTTTTTCCAGCGAGCTGTGACACACTCGGCAGATTCGTCAGAAGCGGCGGCCTGCGTCGGCTACGCCGAGCATCGCCTTGGGCACGACGCCCAGGCGATCGTGGCGCTGCAACGCGCGCTAACACTCGACCCCGAGTTTGCCGAAGCGCGTGTTTACCTCGCCAACCTGCTCTACGACAGCGGTGATCTCGACAATGCAGTCGCGGAATTCGACAAGACCACGCCGGAAGACCACTGGGATGAGCTTGGCATCTGGCGTCTGATGGAGCTCAAGAAGTCAGTCTATCGTTTGAAGGAAGATGATCCCGAGCTCAAGCCGTGGGAGGCACGCCTGGTGGAACTCACTTCCGAGATAGATTCTATCGATGAGTTGCTGGCCGAGGTGGAGCAAAGGGTTGCCGAACAGGAAGAAGCCGCGGTGACGCAGGCGCAGACGCACCTTGAGACGTTGGGAACGCTGCTGACTGGGCTCGCCCAGCAGCAGCAAACCGATACGACGGGTGGGGACACGATCGCTCTCGAAGGGCGGCATCGCGTGCTCATGCGCGATGGAAGCGCGTTCGAAGGGACGTGGGAGGAGATTGTGCAGGCACTTCGCGATTCGCGTGATGCGGGGCGGCCGCTCGATCAGTACATGGCGTCGGAAGCGCGTCGTCATTACGGCGCAACCGGTAATCGTATCGCTGCCCATGCGCCTGAGGACTTCATTCGGGGCAGCGCAGATGCGGGTCTATTGCGCATCATTCGATGACGGCTCGCGCCGCGCTCGATGCGGCACGAGTCGTCTTCGGCCGCCTGCACAGCGAGAACATCGGCGGCGAAGCGACGACAACCGTCGACGTGCGCGCTGCCGAGGCCTGGAGCGCAGCAGAAACTGTGCTGCACGCCGTGACTGGCCGCACCGATCTGCGGGGACAAGCACTGATCGGCGAAGCGCGGAAACTCGGACATCTGTCACTTGAAGACGCGTATCCGCTCGTGGCTTTGCTGGCGTGGACGGCGCGGGCGAGCGACGATCCATTGTCGATGAACGCCGACCCTATAACGCAGGAGCGCACCGTCGCGGCCGATGCACTGCGCTCGCTCGAACATGCCGTTGATGCCCTCGGTAATGCGCCGCACATGCAAAGTACTGAGAGTTCGTTCGCGCCCGGCCAGCGCTCGTTGAGCGCATCGAGTCCACCGATTGCAGCGCCACCGCCACGCGAACGGACTACGAGTGCCCCGCCGCCATTCGATGACGTGCGCATGCTTCAAGAGGTAGAAGCACCGCGTTCGCGTTGGGGCTTCGTTCGCTCAACAGGCTTCATCATCAGCCTGTTGGTCGTTCTGTTGCTGGGCGCTGCTGGGGCGTGGTACGCATTCACCCACACCTCCCAATCACACGACTTCGAAGATGGTGTCGCTGCGTATCAGCGCGGCGCGCGCGAAGTCGCCCTCATTGCATTCGCCAAAGCAGCGCGCAGTGCACCGAACGATGAACGTCCTCTCGTATTTCTTGGTCGCCTGGCGCGCGAAGAGGGAAATTTGCCGAGTGCGCGCCGGTTTCTGGATGCGGCAATCCGTGTGGCACCGCAAAGTGCGACGGCGAATCGAGAACTTGCGTCGGTGTTGCTCGCCGACGGCAATCCGGAGCTGGCGCGACGGTTTTACGTTCGCGCCCTGCAAATCGAGCCCAACGACCGACTCGCGCAGGGGTTTCTCGGCTGCGCGCTTTTCCGACTTGGCCGTCCCGATGAGGCTGCGCGCTGGACTGATCGTGCAGGTTCGGGTGATTGGACGCCGTGTCTGAACGCGCCTGTGCCACCCGTGAATACTACGACCCCTTCCGCCCGTCCGCGCCGATGACACGTTCCGCAACTGCCACAACGCGCGATGCGTTGTCGCTGCACTATGACACGATTCGTGAAGTATTGCCTAACGGTTTGACGCTGCTCATTCGCCGTGACCGGTCAGCCCCGGTAATTGCAATCGTCACGCACGTGAAGGCTGGATACTTCGACGAGACGGACGATATCGCAGGAATCGCTCACGTCCTCGAGCACATGTTCTTCAAGGGGACGCCGACGCGGGGTGTTGGACAGATTGCGCGCGAGACGAAAGCCAACGGCGGCTATCTCAACGCGCACACGATCTACGATCACACCAGCTATTACACGGTGTTGCCGTCGTCGGCATTTCTGCAGGGACTTGAAATTCAGTTCGATGCGTACGCGCGCTCGGTCATCGATGCGGACGAACTGGCGCGTGAACTCGAAGTCATCATCCAGGAAGCGAAACGCAAGCGCGACTCGCCGCACGCGGTCGCCATCGAGTCATTGTATGCGCTGCTGCACGACGAGCATCGCATTCGTCGCTGGCGCATGGGCGTGGAAGACGAGCTGCGCGCGTTCACTCGTGATCAACTGGTCGCATTCTATCGGTACTGGTATCGTCCATCAAATACGATTCTTTCGATCGTTGGCGATGTCGACCCGGAGGTAGTGCGTCGTGAGGTGATGGCGCGTCACGGCCACCTCGACGCCGGTACACCGGAACGAGCGCGTGGTCCGAAAGAGAGCACATTGCCCGGCTTTCGCTTGCGCGACTGGAGCGGCGATATCGCGCAGCAGCAACTCGCTTTCGGGTGGCGCGCGCCAGCTGTCACGCATCCAGACAGCGCGGCACTCGACCTCGTGGGCATCGCGCTTGGCACGGGTCGCGCCTCACGCCTCTATCGGGCGGTACGCGAACGTCAGTTGGCGTCGTCGGTCTCGGCGTGGAACTACACGACCGGCGATATCGGCGTGTTCGTTGCCGGGGCCGAAGCGCCGCCGGCGCACGCACTCGAAGCAACGACACAGCTGTGGCGGGAGATTCAGGCCGCGCGCACAACCGGCTTTCGCGTGAGCGAAATCGTGCGGGCGCAGCGCATCACCGAGGCGCGCTGGTTGCGCCGACTCGAGTCGATGGATGGACAGGCTTCGTATCTCGCGTCATGGGAAGCCGAGGGCGGACTCGATCTCGCTATCGAGTACTACGAACGTTCGATGGCAATGCGCCCCGATGCACTGCGCGATGCGATGCAACGTCATCTCGATCCCGCGCAGGTCTCGATCGTTTCGTACCGTCCAACGGGAAGCGCTGCACTCGCCGCTGATGCCGATGCCCTGCATCGCGTGTTGCGCGATGTGGAAACTGCCGGCAGCAGCGTGTTGCCATCGCCGGATATGCCGTCGCCGACTGCTGCACCACCGATCGGACGGTCAAACCTACGCATCGATCCGGTCGCCGAGCGAATGAGTGACGGCGTTCACATCTATCGCACGTTGCTCGGTGTGCCAATTCTCGTTCTACCGCGTCCCGGCGCGCCAATCGTGAACATCGGGGTTTTCCAACGGGGTGGAAGCTGCTTGGAGCCTGCAGGTCACGAGGGACTGGCGCGGCTTACTGCGCAGTCGATGCTCAAAGGTACCATCACTCGGAGCGGCGCGGGCATCGCGGAGGCGACGGAAGAGTTGGGCGCAAGCATCGGGGTGAGTGCATCACTCGAAAGTCTGGGGTGGTCGCTCTCCGTGCCAACGCGACATCTCCCGGTCGCGGTCGAACTGCTGGCCGACGTCACGCAAAATCCGACGTTTCCCACCGAAGGGGTGGAGACCGAACGTGCATTGGCGCAAGCAGAAGTGAAGCGCATGCGCGACGACATGTATCGTTGGCCCATGCGGCTTGCCACGTCCGCCGCATACTCGGACCATCCGTACGCCCGATCCGTCATTGGCTCGGAGGCTTCGCTCGCTCTGGGCGACGCGGACTCGGTGACGCAGTTTCATGCTACGCGCATCATGAAAAGCGCGTCGGTGATCGCGATCGTTGGTGACGTGCAGCCGGAAGAAGTGGCGGCGTTGATCATTCGCACCTTCGATAAACTGTCTTGGCATGACGACACCGCGCCAAGTGACGTCCATTGGCCTGATGTCGCCCTCGTCGCGAACGATTCGCGCGAGAAACAGCAGACGGCAATCGCGCTCCTCTATCCTGGCCCGGGACGCAACGACCCGAGCCGATTCGCCACGCGTGTGCTCTCAGCGGTGGCGAGTGGACTTGGTGGGCGATTCTTCGAGCAGCTGCGCGACAAGCAATCGCTCGCCTACACCGTGATGGCTTTCCCGATCGAACGACGGGTGTCTGGAAGCTTTGCCGCGTACATCGCGACGTCGCCAGCGCGCGAAGACGAGGCGCGAGCCGGGCTACTCAACGAGTTTGCCAAACTTCGCAGTGCTGCTCCCACTGCCGAGGAGTTGGAACGTGCGCGTCGCTATCTCGTTGGCACTCACGCCATCGCGCAACAATCGGGGAGCAGCGTACTTGGCGATCTCGTCGACGCGTGGCTGTTTGGCGAAGGGCTGCATGAGTTGCAGGAAGTGCAAGCGCGCATTGCCGCAGTGAACGAGGCCGATGTGCTGAAGGTGGCGGAGAAGTACTTCGATCCGAATAGGACTGTGGAGGGGATCGTGAGGGGAGTGGAGAAATAGGGGATCGAGAACGAATAAAGAGGTGTGGGTTGGCAGTTTGAGTGTCGAGCTGGGAGCGAGTACGCGCGGTGGGGCTGGCTACCGCACCTCCCGCATCCCTTTCGCCGCCAGTGCAATGCTTGCCAACGCTGCGCGCATTCTCCCGTTCGCCGCGCGAAGCCCGAGTCCGCCGTCATAGTCGGCGGGTTCGCCGATGATTGCTGCATTGATCCACGGACGGCGTGAACCCCAGGCGAGTGCGTGACGGATTGCCGCCAATTGCGCGGCGTCGCCGTGTGCGTGCGGCAGACCACCCACATTCACCAGCCAGTGCGTCTGTGCGCCGCCGCCTGCCGCGACGGCGAGCGCGTGCCAGCGTTCGAATGCGCGCAGGCGCGCATCAATCGCGGGAAGTCCTGAGAACGATGGATACGACACGGCGCCAATCAGCTGCACGGGCGATGCCGTGGATGCGGCCCATTTGTACACCGCGCTGTCGGTCGCATCAAGGCGTGTGGCGGCCCAGCCGACTGTGGTGCGCGGGCGCACCCGCGTGACGAGTTGTGCGCAGCGCGACGCTGTGTTGCGCCACCACGCGAGCGATGGGGGTCGTCGGCGTAGTAGTGAAGGAATGGGACCACCGAGGGCGGGGAAAATCACGTCCGGACGAAGGCGTACGAGCACGCGTTCGATCGCGCCAAGCCGCTCGAGATCGTCGAGTGCCGACGGTTGAGCGCCGACGGTGAGCGCAACTGCGATTCGCACTTTATCGGCGCGCAGTGGCTCCAGTACTCGTGAAAGCGAGTCGAGTGACGACGCCCGCGCGGCGTCTGCGTCGAGCACGACGAGCACGACTTCCGGCTGGAAGACGCGCGCCAAGGCGAGATCGGCCGAGGTGATGCGCGCTGTCGGAGGTCCGTCCAGCACGGGGAAGAGACGCATCCCGATGATGAAGTCACCCGAAGGACGCGATTGCATCGGGACACTCAGCGCTGGTTCGTAGCTGCGGATCGCGCCGAGTCCGCGCGGCCATTCGAGCACGAGGAGCGTCGTGACTGCGGTGGCGGCGAGCACCAGTGTCGCGCGCACTACCGCAGATAAACGCCAGCGCGCGGGATACGCAGGTGCCACCATCGGGACCAGCAGCGCGAACGGCGATGCCAGTGCGGCGCGCCCTATCGTCATGCCGATGAGTGCGTCGCGCGCAGCAACCGCCGCCTGCAATCCAATTGGTGCGGCACCGCGTTGCGCAACGAGATAATCACCAACTGCGACTGCAGCGACGGCAATGTTGTACAGCAGAATCGGTACGCCGACAACGGTCGAGACGAGTCGCGCGACGATTGCATAGAACACCTGCAACACGAATGCGACCGCAATCACTGGCAGCAGCCATGACACGCCGGAGATCGTGCGCGCGCCATCTTCAGTGCCGCTTGCGAGTGCAACCACGAGCGCCGGGGCCACCAACAGTCCACACATACTGGTCAGCTGTGTGAACAGCCTCGGTGCTTCTTTCCGGGACGCGACCCATCCCGCGAGTACAATATCCCAGAGCAGGACGCCGACCGCGATGAGCAGTGTTACCGGCGCGAACGATTCACTCATGCGACGAGTCTACCGCAGCCCCGATATTGCGATTCGCGCGTGGCCACTCGGAGGGCGCGTCTCGCATACGTCGCACTGCCAGTAGAGACCGGCACGTAGCAACCGGGACAGAGGCGTGGCTCACGTGGCTGCCGCGAGCCGGATCAATCGCTCGGCGACAACCCCAGTCGGCGCGAGACGTCGGGTCAATACGTCGAGCGCGCGTTCCAGTTCTGCCGGTTCCGGGACCAGCAGGTCAACCAGGAGGGTGCGTCTGTGCGCTTCAGCATGGAGTGTGGCGTGTCCGCCTTCGAGGAGCAGCAGGGCGTCGACACCGCGCAGCGCATCCGAGCGAAGCATTGGCGGCGCTGTGGCGTGCAAACCCGCGGCACCGGCTGCCGCGATCAACAGCCCGCCCAGCAACGCCGCGTCGTGCAGCTGTGCCGAAGCAATCCCTGTCAACTCGGCGATCAGATGCACAACGGCACGTCCCTTCGGCACGCTCATGAAGTCACGATAACGCGAGCGCTCCCTCGCTGGCACCCCGGTGGCACGCATACGTAGTTTCCGTCATGGCTCGAACGACACTGTTCACACTGCCCAATCTTGTGTCGACGTCACGCGTTGCGTTGGCGTTCGGGTTTGTCGCGTCCGATACCGCGCCGACCAGACTGGCCTTGATCGGCATTGCGTCACTCACCGATTTTCTCGATGGCTGGCTCGCGCGGCGCACGCATAGCATGACACGGGTTGGCGCGCTGATCGATCCCGTCGCGGACCGATTCTTCGTACTTGCCGTTGTCGTGAGTTTTGTCGCCGGCGGTGAACTTGCGCTATGGCAGGCGATCGCGATTCTCTTTCGCGACGCCATGTCTATCATCGGGTGGTTTGTCGCACGTAATGTCAGTTGGTTGCGCCCCATCGCGTTCAAGGCGCGCCCCATCGGCAAACTTGTCACCGCAGCACAGCTGCTGACATTTCTCGCCGTGTTGTTACGGCCGACGTGGGTCACCGCGCTTGTGCTGCTCGTGGCCGCGCTGGGTGTCGCGGCAACAATCGACTATACGTTGATGCTTTGGCGTGAGCGCGAGCGAACGGTCATCACGTAGCTGGCTTGCCAGCGGTGCCATTCTGCGGTGGGTGATCAGTGGTAAGTGGTGAGTCCCCGAGACCCCAAACGACGAACGCCCTCACAGAAGCGAGGGCGTTCGGGATAGCACACTTGAACAGTCGTGCGATGTGGTGCGTCACCAGCGTCAGACGGTAGCGGCTTCCTGCGCCTGCTTTTTCGTTGGCTGGGCAAAGCGCTCACCGAGCGTACGCAACTCTGTCATTTCGGGAGCTTTGATCTCGGGGTAGCGACCCGCGAGGTACTGCAACGTGACAT
The DNA here is from genome assembly GCA_043753735.1 of Gemmatimonadaceae bacterium. Classification (GTDB taxonomy): domain Bacteria; phylum Gemmatimonadota; class Gemmatimonadetes; order Gemmatimonadales; family Gemmatimonadaceae; genus Gemmatimonas. The sequence goes on along the minus strand of JAYUWD010000450.1, from coordinate 21,470 downwards.
CGAACCACTCTTTCTGGTCGTCGGGATGACAACCGATGACACCGCACTGCATGATCTGCTGAAACAGTTCGTCGCGGGCCTCTTGGTACGGCGAAGGCACCGCGGAATCACGTCGCGGACGAAGCTTTGGTTTAACCATTTCCTCTGGATGATACGTCGAAACCCGACTGCACCAACGGACCGTCCGCTGGCCTATTGTAACTTTACCCAAGCGGCCACTTCTTTTCCAGTGCCGACGCTTGCTTAATATGACGCACGAATCGTGTTTTTCGTTGCTCATCTGATTGCACCGGGATGACGCGGCTCGGCTAGTCCGGCGATTGTGAGTCAGACAGCCGGCTCTTGGCCTCAACCGCGACAGCGGTCGGCGGCTCACCCATCCAGTCAGTCATCAACCGCACCAGCTCGACAGGCGTGTCTTCGGCCAGCAAGCGTCCAGCCCCGGGCAGCGTCGCCACGCGTGCACCAGCGAGCGCCAGCGCCTCGACCCGCCCGCGAATCTTGTCCCGTTCATCGGGATCGTTGGTTTCACCAAAGACGAGCGTGATTGGGCAGGACACGTCGCGCAAACGAGTCAGATCGTCGGTCGAAAGGTCGACGGCGCTTGCCAAGTGCAGAAGGCGCGATACGCCATCGCTGCCGACAAAGGGGGCCAGGTATCGGGCTACGAGCAGTGGTGGCATATGCGTCGGGTCCGCCACCGCAGCTTGCAACAGCGGCTGCAGAAGAAGGAGCGCACCAAAGAATGCGTTGGCCCCCAGCGCGACCCGGGCGGACATCCGCTGCAGCCCGCGAATTTCAGCACCCGGAAGTTCGTTCGGGTCGGGGGGACTTAGTAGCGCGAGTCGCGCAACGAGGGACGGTCGACGGGCCGCGAGGACGAGCGCTACCAGTGCGCCGATGTCCTGTCCAACGACAGCCGTCGCTGGCAACCGCAACGCAGTGAGCACGCGCTCCAGGTAGTCGGCTTGGGCGCCAAGATCGTACGCCGCATCATCTGGAGAATCCGATTCACCGTGACCGAGCAGGTCGACCGCCAATACGGTGAAGCCTTTGGTGGCGAGCTGCGGTGCAACCGCGCGCCAGAGAAAGGCGCAGCTCCCAAAGCCGTGCACCAATAGAATTGGGGGACCGCCACGGCCGGTTCGCTCCACGTGCAACGAGCCGGTGCCGACAGGAATTCGCAGATGTTCGGTGTACACGTGGCGTGACGTGGGTTGGGCTCGGAACATTCCGTATGTGGACGCGTGGCAAGGATAGCGCTCAGCACGGCGGCCCGCGTAGTTTACTGCGCTTGTCGCAGCAGCGGCTCTGGAGAAGGAGACAACGATGGCAGACGAAACGTACGGCGATGAGCGCGCAAGCATTCTTCGGGACATGCTGCGCACCCTCGCCGAGCGCATTCGTTCGCTCGATGCGGAAGGGCAGTTGCTCGGACACGCGGGGGAACTGATGAAACTCATCGGCGACGTCCGCAGTGAACTGTTTCACTACGAAGTGCGATGCACGTATGACACGCCCGAAATCGTCGAACATCGGCGACTCGTGGATGAGGCGAAACAGTCGGATGACAGCGCCTGCGAACCCACCGGCTGGTCGCCGGACGACGACGAGGAGATCGAGTGGTAAAAGCAACGCCAACAAAATCGCGCACCCCATTCTACGTACTGCTGCTCGTCCTTGTCGCCGCGGGCGGCGGCGGGATCTGGTACTCGATCAACACTGCGAAGACGGCACCGATTACCCTGGCACCAGGCACGCCGTTGCCGAAGGCGGAGGGTTATCTGCGCGGCGATCCGAAAGCGCCGATCACCATCATCGAATTCGGCGATTTCGAGTGTCCCGCGTGCGGTCAGTTCTCCTCCGTGACCGAGCCGGACATGCGGACGCGCATCATCGACGCGGGATTGGCAAACTTTCGCTTCTTCGACTATCCGCTGCCGATGCACCAGAACACGATGGCGGCGTCGCTTGCGGCGTCCTGCGCTGCCGACCAGGGCAAGTTCTGGGAGATGCACGACGTGATATTTGCCGGCCAGTACGACTGGAACACGCAGGCGACGAGCAATCCGCGGAAGTCCTTTGATGGCTACGCACAGAAGCTTGGTCTCGACGTCGTGGCCTACAAACAGTGCTTTGACTCGCAAAAGAATCTGCCGCGGATTGGAGCGCACAAAGCCGAGGGCGAAAAAATGGGCGTTCCCTCGACACCGACGTTCGTCATCGGGGGGAAGATGTACACTTCGGGCATGAACTACGATCAGCTCAAGAAGATCGTCGACAGTCTCCGTGCAGCCGCGCCAGCTGCAGCGACGCCCGCAGGCGACAGCGCGAAGCCGTAGTCGCCCGCAACATCGCCGGCCGCTTACGCCCGCTTTCGGCGGGCGGCAGCGTCATCGAGTCGCAAAGCCGGGAGCGGTGGTTCCCCGCTCTGCAACTCATCGCTTTCTAGCGACGGAACCAACGCGTCACCCAGAACCACGAGGGCACGAGTGGCGACCACACTCGCAAGCGGGTCGGGGACGCCAAGCTCGCGCACGTAGATATCGATGGCACGTTCGTATCCCACATCGGGTGCAAGCGTGTCGACGAAGAAAAGCGCATTCTCGACGTGCGTCTTGATCAACGACTCTTCCGCGCGAGCCTGCATCAGGCGCAGCCGCTGCTCAGCTTCGGCGGAGAGCTTCCGCGGGAAGAGAGTTTCGGGGAAAAGTTTGCCGAGAATGGACATGTTCAGGACTCCTGAGCCTCGTATTGATCTTTGAGGTTTGCAACGACGGATGGATCGGCAAGCGTGGTAGTGTCACCAAGCGCGCGTCCTTCAGCGATGTCGCGCAGCAACCGACGCATGATCTTGCCGGAGCGCGTTTTGGGAAGGTCGGCGCTGAACAGGATGTCATCCGGTCGCGCCAGCGCACCGATCTTCAACGCCACGTGCTCCCGCAGCTCATCACGTAAAGCAGGACTCGGATTGAAGCCCGTACGCAACGTCACGAACGCAGCAATTGCTTGTCCTTTGAGTTCGTGTGCCCTTCCAACAACGGCCGCTTCCGCAACCGAGGGATGGTCGACGAGCGCGCTTTCGACTTCCATCGTCCCGATACGGTGTCCCGCAACATTTAGAACGTCGTCAACGCGCCCCAGGATCCAGAGGTACCCATCCTCGTCGCGCTTGGCGCCGTCACCTGTGAAGTAGAGATCCGGACGCCCGGGCCACTTCGAGAAGTAGCTGTCGACGTAGCGTTGATCGTCGCCCCAAATGGTTCGCAACATGGACGGCCACGGGTGCGTCAGTGCAAGGAACCCGCCACCAACTCCAATCTCGTTGGCGTCCTTGTCCAGGATGGCCGCGCGTACCCCCGGAAAGGGGTGGGTTGCCGAACCGGGCTTGGTCGTGGTAACGCCTGGCAACGGGGTGATCATGATCGCCCCGGTTTCCGTCTGCCACCACGTGTCGACGATAGGACAGCGTCCCTTGCCGATCTGTTCGTTATACCAGATCCAGGCTTCGGGATTGATGGGCTCTCCCACGGACCCAAGCAGTCGCAGTTGTGACAGGTCGTGTTTCTCGACCCACTGCGCCCCCCACTTCATGAATGCACGAACGGCCGTCGGTGCGGTGTAGAAAATCGTCACGCCGTAGCGCTCGCAGATTTGCCAGAAGCGATCTTTTTCCGGCCAATCCGGTGCGCCTTCGTACACGATGCACGTCGCCCCGTTCGCGAGCGGACCGTAGACAAGATACGAGTGCCCCGTGATCCATCCAATATCGGCGGTGCACCAGTACACGTCCTCTTCTTTGAGATCAAAGACGTACTTCGTTGTAGCGTGCACACCGGTCATGTAGCCACCGGTGGTATGCACCACGCCTTTCGGCTTTCCCGTGGTGCCCGATGTGTAGAGAATGAAGAGCAGATCTTCCGCGTTCATCACTTCCGGCTCGCACACTTTCGGGACATCGCGCTTGAGGCGGTGCCACCAGTAATCGCGGCCGTCTTTCATCTCGGCGAACATCTCATCGCCGACGCCTGAACGACGCCGCATCACAACCAGCACCTTTTCGATCGTGGGACACGCTTCCAGCGCGGTGTCGGCGTTGCGCTTGAGTGGTACGACTTGCCCGCGACGATAGCCACCGTCGGCCGTGATCAACAGCTTGCAGCTGCAGTCATTGATGCGATCGCGCAGCGACTCGGCGGAAAACCCGCCAAAGACGACGGTGTGTACCGCACCGATGCGGGCGCACGCGAGCATGGCAAACACTGCTTCCGGAATCATCGGCAGGTAGATTGCCACTCGATCGCCCTTCTTCACCCCCAACTGTTTGAGCATGTTCGCGGCGAGATTCACTTCGCGATACAGATCCCAGTAGGTGAAGGTGCGTCGATCTCCGGGTTCGCCTTCCCAGATCAGCGCCGCCTTGTTGCGTCGCGGGCCAGTGATGTGACGGTCTATGCAATTGACGCTCGCATTCAACTCACCGCCGACAAACCACTGTGCATGCGGCGCCTTCCAGTCGAGCACCTGATCCCACTTCTTGCTCCAGGTCAGTTCGCTCGCTTCGCGGGCCCAGAAATTCTGCGGGTCCATCGCCGCATCATCGACCATCCGGCGGTCGTGAATCCGCGCCGTGGCGCGAAAGCTGGGCGGGGGTGGAAAGGAACGGTTTTCCTGCAGCAGTACGTCGATGTCACTCATCGTCAGATAACACTGGGGGCGGGCGTTGGGAGTCGTCCTGGGCAGCGCACTCCAAGCGGAAACGCGGCGCCACCGGGAAGGGAAGCTAGCGTAGTGTCGCCGTAGTCCCGTCGCCGGTAACCGCCCGCTCCACTAATGTTGAGCGATGCTCGCGCATGATTCGGCTCGTCCGACCTTGCCCACCTCCGTCCCGGGGTCGGCCCCCGTCCTTGTGGCGTCGGGGCTGGTCAGGCGATTCGGCAATCGGCGAGCCGTGAATGATGTTTCGCTGACGCTAGGCAGCGGCGATTGCCTGGCCCTGTTCGGACCCAACGGGGCGGGGAAGACCACACTGCTGCGCCTCTTGGGTGGGCTGCTAAAGCCGACTCAAGGATCGGCAAAATTGCAGGGACATCTACTCCCCGGTGATGCGCCGGTTCGCCACCTGATTGGCCTGATTTCACATCACGCGATGCTGTATGCGGCGCTGACGGTGCGCGAGAATGTGCGGTTCGCGGCGGAGTGCCAAGGCATCAAGAATGCCGATGCGGCGACGACCGATGCACTCACCCGTTTGCGGGTTGCCGATCGCGCGGATACGCAGGTCCGTTTGCTGAGTCGTGGTTTGCAGCAGCGCGTGTCGATCGCGCGCGCGCTCGTACACCGCCCGCGCCTGTTGTTGCTCGATGAGCCATACACAGGGCTCGACGAGACCGGTGCGCGGGCTCTTACATCGGCCCTGCGCGAACTCAAGGCCGATGGCGCGGCGCTTATTCTTGTCACGCACCATTTGAGCGAAGGACTCGCTCTCGCCACGAACGCGGCCATCATGATCGCCGGTCGACTCGTTGCCACCGATCGCGCGCCGACCGACGGCTTTGATACGACGACGTACGGTGAACGCTATCGCGATCTCGTCACGGCGGGGATCAATTGAGCGCGGCAAGGGTGATCGCGGATCGATCGGGCGTGGATCCATTGAACGGCGAGCGTGAGCCGTCGGCCGCGATACTGGTCCACGAATCACCCGGCTTCCTTGCCGACGCCTGGCGTGTCGCGCGTAAAGATTTGTTGATCGAGTTCCGCACTCGCAGCGCGTTTCTGGCGGCGTGCGTTTTTGCATTGCTGTCGGTGGCAATCTTTCGCTTTACGTGGGACGGGACGGCGATTCCCGCGATGGATCTCGCCCCCCCCGTGCTGTGGGTCATTTTTACATTTTCCGGGCTGCTCGGGCTCAATCGCTCTTTTCAGATCGAGCAGGCTGATCGCGCACTCGACGCGCTGCTGGCGTCACCGATGTCCCGAGAGTCGGTCTTTGCCGGCAAGGTGATCGCGAATTTCGTCTTCGTGCTTTCCGTGCAAGCGCTGGCACTGCCGGCGATCGCGCTTTTCTTCAATCTGCCGAGTGGCGGCGGCTGGTTTGGCGTGCTGTTGATCGTGGTGCTTGCGGCCATTGGACTGTCTGCTGTTGGAACACTCTTCGCCGCGGTGGCGTCGAATACTCGGCTAGCCGAGATGCTCCTGCCAATGCTCGCGCTGCCGTTTTTCGTCCCGTTGGTGATCCCTGCCGCGCAGGCGTCGGTGCTGTTGCTGGAAGGTCGCCCAATGGCCGACGCTGCAAATTGGTTGAAGATCCTGCTCGCGTTCGACATTGTGTTCACGGCGGCGTGCACCGTCGCGTTTCCGTATACCCTCGAGGAATAGGTCATGACGTCGGTGTCGTCGGTGGACACGCGCCCGGAACGCGCTGCTGCGGCTGCGCCAGCCGCGCCGGGTTTCGATTGGTTGATGGCAGTCGCGATTGGCGCCTGCGCGTTCGCAGTGGTGCGCACACTCTACTTCACCCCCGCCGACGCAATGCTCGGCGCAGTGCAGAAGATTTTTTATGTGCACGTGCCAGCCGCGATCATGGGGCTTTATGTCGGCTGTCCGCTGCTCGCGGTGTGCAGCCTGATGTACCTGTGGGTCAAAGACGAGCGCCTTGATCGGCTCGCGGAGTCTTCGGCCGAAGTGGCGCTGGTGTTCATGTCGGTCGTGTTGACGACTGGTCCGATCTGGGCACGTTCGAGTTGGGGAGCGTGGTGGGTGTGGGAGCCGCGGCTCACCAGTACGCTTTTTCTGTGGTTCATGGTGTTGTCCTATCTCGTGCTTCGTGGCGCGGTTGAACAACAGGAAGCACGCGCCCGACTTTCTGCAGTGATGGGATCTCTCGCTGCAGCCCTCGTGCCGTTCATCCATCTCACCGTCTACATCTTTCGGTCGCAGCATCCGTCGCCGATCGTGATCAAGCCGAGTGCGCCGTCGATGCCGTCGGACATGTTGTCGACATTTGCGCTGAGCAGCATGGCGTTCGGTCTGTTGTTTCTGGCGATCCTCCGTTTGCGCTATCGCTACGCCACTGCTCGTGATGCGCGCGCTGCGCTGGAGCACGGATGACGGCAACAGCGACCCAGATGCCGGTGCAAACCGCGCCGCCGACCACGACGCAAACCGCGCCGCCGGAGCAGGGCGCCGCGTTTGTACCGAGAGCGGGGGGGCCGCCGGACACGAGCAACTATCTGATTGCGGGGTATCTGGTGACGTTTGCGATTTACGCCACCTACATCGTGCTGCTATTGCGTCGAATGGCGCACACACGTCGCGGGTAGCGTCACCACTGCTGCACGCACGATGACCGCCCCCCTCGTGGCCGCTACGCCATTGGTCGGCGTGCGCATTGCCGTGACCCGCGCGGGTGAACGCGGTGGCCCGCTTGCTCAAGCGCTACGCTCAGTCGGCGCGACCGTGCACGAGATTCCGCTCACGCGCATCCAATCGCTCGATCCGTTGCCACTGGCCGAAGCAGTCGATTCACTTGCCCGCTACGAGTGGGTGTTGTTGACCAGCGTGAATGCGGTCGAGCACCTCGCGGCGGCTGTCACGAGCACAAGCTCGGCGGCGCAGCTGCGTTTCCGAAAAATCGCCGTGGTTGGTGCTGCGACGGCAGACGCAGTCGCGCAGCGTGGGTGGACGGCGACACTGATGCCGGAGCGCTATCACGCTGAAGCGCTCGTGGACGCAATGTCCTCACGCATGGATGTGGAAGGAATGCGCATGCTCTACCCGGCGGCGCAGGGTGCGCGCGATGTCCTCCCCAACGGATTGCGCGCCTTGGGAGCCATCGTGGATGTGATTCCGGTGTATCGGAGCACTGTCGACGCCGAGGGGCAGTCCCGAATGAAAAGTCTCGCGACTTCCAATGGCCTGGATCTCGTGACGGTCGCCGCGCCGAGTGCGGTCGATGCGCTGCTGGAGGCGCTGCCGGCCGAGTTTGCACGTCGATTGCCGGTGGCCTGCATAGGGCCCGTGACAGCGCGCGCGGCCCGTTTGGCAGGCTTTCCGGTGAAAGTTGAATCGACGGCGGCGACGGCCGAAGGTTTGGTAAAAAGCATCATCGCGGCGTTCCCGCCATCACGGTAGACTTCGGCATGACTCATCTCGAATCTGCATCCGCAACAGAAATCACGACCGACGTCGTGGTTCGCATTGGCACGCGATCGTCGGAGCTCGCGCTTCGGCAGGCGCGTCAGGTTGCGGCGGCGCTGTCCGCGCGCGGTATCGCGAGTGAACTCGTGACGTATACAACCATCGGCGATCGTGTGCTTGATCGATCACTGTCGGCCATCGGCGAGAAGGGGTTGTTCACCGCCGAGCTGGAAGCGGACTTGATTGCGGGGCGGACGGATTGTGCGGTGCATTCGCTCAAAGATTTGCCCACCGCCGATCCCGCCGGGCTCACGATCGTTGCTTTGCTCGAGCGCGAAGATCCGCGTGATGCGCTCGTCGTGCGCCCCGGCGTCACGGCACAAACCCTCGAAGAGTTGCCGCTCGGCGCGCGCGTTGGAACGTCGTCGTTGCGTCGTCGTGCTCAGCTGCGCTTACTGCGTCCTGATCTCGAGGTGTGCGAACTGCGCGGCAACGTCGGCACGCGTTTGCGTAAAATCGACGACGGTGAAGTGGATGCCGCACTGCTTGCAGCGGCCGGATTGCGTCGCCTTGGACTTGCTGATCGCATTGTTGCGTTCCTCGATCCACCGGCGTGGCTGGCCGCGCCAGGGCAGGGGGCGATCGCGGTGCAGGCCCGCACCGCTGACGCGCGCATGACGGCGGTACTGGCGACACTCGATCATGCTGAGACGCGCACTTCGATCACCGCAGAGCGCGCGCTGCTTGGGGCACTGGAGGGCGGATGTCAGGTGCCGATCGGTGCGGTGATGTTGCGCAGCGAGCATGGCGCGACGTTGCACGGTGTGATCGTGGCCGTTGATGGCACTCAGGTGGTGCGTGGATCCATCGCGGTGAATCTGGCCGATCCGGCTGCCGCCGGACGCGCACTCGCGCGGCAGCTGCATCGTGATGGGGGCGCCGAAATCCTGGCGCTGCTCCGCCCACGTGAAGAAGCTGCGCCGATGCACGGAGCGTACTGAAATGACGAAGACGGACGTAGCACAGCTGCCGCTGTCATCGCCTGGCGATGGCGAGTATTACGTGGGCGGTATGACGCGACGGTTGCGTAGGTTGCGTCGCACGGAAGCGATTCGTCGGGTGGTGCGCGAAACACGTCTCGATCCAGCGCAGTTTTTCTGGCCGCTGTTTGTTCGAAGCGGTCAGGGCATACGCACACCGATCGGTTCGATGCCTGGTGTTTTTCAGACGAGCGTCGACGAACTGCTCAAGGATGCCGAGAAAGCGGTTGCCGAAAAGATCGGCGGCATTCTCCTGTTCGGCATTCCGGATCACAAGGATCACGAAGGTTCGTCGGCGTGGGATCCGCATGGCCCGGTGCAGACGGCGGTGCGCGCAGTGAAGCAGAAATTTCCGCATTTGCTGATCGTGACCGATGTATGCATGTGCGAATACACCGACCATGGGCACTGCGGATTGCTCACGCCGAACGGTGAAGTGGACAACGATGCGACGCTCGCGCTGTTGGCGCGCGAAGCGGTGTCACATGCCGAAGCTGGAGCCGACATCATCGCCCCCAGCGACATGATGGATGGCCGCGTGGCAATGATCCGCATTGCCCTTGATGCCGCAGGATTTGAACAGGTGCCGATCATGAGCTATGCGGCCAAGTATGCTTCCGCGTTCTATGGTCCGTTCCGAGAGGCGGCAGAATCCACCCCCGCATTCGGCGATCGCCGCAGCTACCAGATGGATCCGGCCAACGCGCGTGAAGCGTTACGCGAAGTTCGCCTGGACGTCTTGGAAGGCGCGGACATTCTGATGGTGAAGCCGGCTGGCGCATATCTTGATATCATTGCCGCGGTGAAGCAGGACACCGGCATGCCGCTCGCGGCCTACCAGGTGAGCGGAGAGTATTCGATGATCAAGGCTGCGGCGGAACGCGGCTGGATCGACGGCGAGCGCGCGATGCTGGAGTCGCTGGTCGCGATTGTGCGGGCCGGTGCAGATCTGGTCATCACGTATTTCGCGATCGAAGCGGCAATTGCGTTGCGCTCGCGCTGATCGCCAAGCTTTTGCCGCAACACGACTGACACAAGACAGCCACCAGACCGACACACGACTGATCAATGCACAATCCTTGGCACGACGTCGCCGCTGGCGACCATCCTCCTGAGCAGGTCACGGCGATCATCGAGATCCCGGCGGGCTCGCGCAACAAGTATGAACTGGACAAGGTGAGTGGCCAGTTCAAGCTCGACCGTGTCCTTTATTCTGCTGTGCATTATCCGGGCGACTACGGCTTCATTCCGCAGACGTTGCACGAAGACAATGATCCGCTCGACATCCTCGTGCGCATCAACGAGCCGACGTTCACTGGATGCCAGATCGCCTGTCGTCCGATCGGTGTATTGCGCATGCTCGACCGCGGCGAGCCGGACGAAAAGATTCTCGCGGTGCCGTGCGATGATCCGTATCACCATGATGTGTACGACATCGCGGACATGCCGCCGCACTATCTGAAGGAGATCGAGCACTTCTTCCACATCTACAAGGATCTCGAAGGAAAACGGGTCGAGATTCAAGGATGGGAAAAAAGCGAGCGTGCGTTTGCGATCATCCAGGGTAGCATTGATCGGTACAAGGCCAAGTACGGTTCTCGTCAGATCTGACCGATCTCACCCCGAATCATCAGCCACCCGAATGCCAATAGACTCGCCGATTATTACCGTTGCCCTGCTCATGGCCATACACCCATTCGATTCAGGTCAAAATCCGGCATTCGGACACTCCGCCGCGCCCAATGCCACTGTCGAGCAGTCCAGTGCTCAGCCGGCCAAGCTCTGTTCGCCATCGGCGTCCGTGGTGGCAATCAATGTTGTGGATTTGGCGGGCAAGCCTGTACCGGGAACGACTGTGGCCATGACGCGGCTTCGCGATAAAAAGTCGTTGGGCAACGCTAAAGAAATGCGCCCCGGACTCGGCGAGTTCGTGTTGCTGCAGACGGATGCGCTGCAGTGGCTGACGCCAAAGGGTGACCGAATCCGTCTGTTGGTGACTGCCGGAGCCCTTGTCACCACCGCCGTGATTACTGCAGGGCGCGACTCAACCGGATGTAAAATTGTGCAGCGGTCCGGGCCTAGCGTTATCACGCTCAAGTAGCAGTCGACAGCCGCACAACAAAACGTGGACCGTTCGGCGGGTGCCAAACGGTCCACGAACCAGTTACCTCACGCGCGGTGCGGCTACGAAATGTTACGCGCGGCGACGACGTGAGACGCCGAGCATCGCCAGCAGACCCATACCGAGCAACGCATAGGTGGACGGCTCGGGCACCACACTGGTCTGTCCGAGAACGAAGTCGTAGTTTGACTGGCACGCGGCGTTGTTCGCAATGTTGGCCACGCAGGTGTATCCCTGCGAGAACCCGAAGAACCCGTGCGTGCCACCGTTCTGCTGACCAAACGAGGTCACACCGGCTACGGTGAAATCGTCCTTGAAGTTTGCGCCACCCGAATCGCCCGGGGCTGTGGTGACTTCTTCAAACAGTTCACCAACGCTGCTCGTGCAAAACCCTAGCGTGCCGCAAAGCGTTTGGCTGTTGGTGTTTATGCCATTCTGATCGAAATCAGCGAGAAAAATTCCACCCTTGGTCGCGGCCTGCCCACTGGCTAGCGTCGCGCAATTGCCGGTGTTGGTAAGGTTTTGGGCGCTGGTTTTGCAGGTGGTTTCAAACTTTTGCCGTCCCCGGCGGAGAACAGCGCTGTTGTTAAACGTGTTGTTGTCGACCGACCCACCAGTGACTCCGTTGCCGGTCAAACCGTAGCCCGCCAGCGTCACTGCCTGACCAATAGTGAAGCTCGTGGCGAGGCCGTACGTGCGGGCAAAACTTGGGGCTGCGGCACCCAGTGTGAGCACGGCCACGTCGTTCTCTTCCACGACGGCGCCGGTGTACCCTGTTTTTGCCAACATGCCGGTACCGTTCACGTCGACCCAGCCGGTGCCGGTCTGAAAGAACCGGGCGGTGAAGCTGGTGTGTACGATGTTCGTACCGTTGGAGATGCAGTGAGCGGCCGTCAAGATTTTGCCGCCGGTGAACAATGATCCAGTGCAGGCGCTTGTGACCGCGCCCGCCGCGTTACGAAACCAAAGATTGACGACTCCGCTGTAGTTCGAGCCAACCGAACGGTCGGCGAGATACTGCGGATCGTCTTGGCTAAGGCCGGTGGTCCGCGAAACGACAACGGTGCTCTCATTGCCATCGGGTTGTACCAGCACGCCGTTGCCGTTCTGGGCGTTGGCGACGGCCGCCGAGGTGAGGAGTAACCCGATGGTCGCGACCGCGCGTCCAGCGTATTGGTACGTATTTAAGTGCATGGGCTTGGTGGGCAATAGGGTGGAAAATCGTGTGCAAGGCACCGATGTACGAACTGGGCCGCATGGCGAATCTCTGCCCTGTATGATTGCACGTCAATATCCGATTATAAAGCAGACTGGACCATAGATCCATTTAAAAAAGAAGAGATCAGGAACCGCAGGGCAAGCTACGCCGAGCTGAGCAGTTCCCGAAGGTGATGCTAATGGTGCGACTTGAGCGACTTTTTCGCGCGCACCCGTCGTACTTCGCGCCGACAAAAGCAGCGCTACTCCGTGCGGAACACCAGCGATGCATTGATACCACCGAAACCAAAGCTGTTACTCAGCATCGTTTTCACATCGAGCTCCCGGCCTACATTTGGCACGTAATCCAGATCGCACCCTTCTCCCGGGTTGTCGAGATTGAGCGTTGGCGGCACCCATTTCCGCTGCAGGACGAGGGCAGAGATCGCCGCCTCGAATGCACCCGACGCCCCGAGCGCATGGCCGTAGTAGCCCTTGGTGCTGGAGACGGGGATGCGATAGGCGTGATCGCCGAAGACGGTGCGAATCGCCTGCGTTTCTGTGGGATCGTTCAACGGCGTGCTGCTACCATGCGCATTGATGTAGTCGATGCTATGCGGGGCGATGTCGGCATCGTGCAATGCCTGCTGCATGCACCGTGCAGCCTGTGCGCCGCCCGGGAGCGGGGCCGTCATGTGATGGGCATCATTGCTGGTGCCGTAACCCGCAAGTTCAGCGTAAATGCGAGCCCCGCGTGCCACGGCGTGCGACCATTCCTCGAGAATGAGCACGGCACCACCTTCGCCCATCACGAAACCATCGCGATCCCGATCGAACGGACGCGACGCACGTGTGGGCTCGTCGTTCCGATTGGACATCGAGCGAATGAGGGCGAAAGCGCCAAAGCACAGCGTCGCGAGCGGTGCTTCCGCGCCGCCAGCGATCATCACGTCGGCATAGCCATCGCGCACCTGCCTGAATGCTTCGCCAATCGCCATCGTACCCGACGCACAGCTCATGGCGTTCGTAGAGTTAGGCCCCTGCACGCCGAACTCGATGGCGATGTTGCAGCTCGAAGATCCGCCGAAGACTGCCAGCGCCAACGTTGCATCGACCGCGCGCAGCCCCCCCGCAATGAAATTCGCGGCCTGCGCTTCGGCATAGGCAACGCCGCCGAGCGCTGTGCCCATCATCGCGCCAATGCGCTCGCGGTTTTCTTTCGCGAGGTCGAGTCCTGAGTCTTCGAGGGCGAGCTTCGAGCTCACAACGCTGAATTGTCCGAACCGATCGAGTCGGCGAACGCGTTTGATGTCGAGATGATCGAGCGGATCGAAATCGTCGATTTCGGCCGCGCAGCGACTGCGGAAGATCGATGCATCGAAACGTGTTGCCGGGCCCACGACAGAGCGCTCATTGCGAAGCCCCTGCCAAAGCGCCTCGGTGCCGATTCCGAGTGGTGTGACGCAGCCAATTCCCGTGATTGCAACGCGACGTGATTCTCGCACGGAGGCGCGTCGTGCGCTCACCGCGCCACCGTCTGCGCGGCGATCGTCGCCTGCTCCGCCACGCGCGCCAGTCCGGCGAGTGTACGTGACGCGATACCGTGCACGAACACCGGACCGATGATCTGCGTGGCAGCGAATGGACCGATCACCGGCCACGACGGTCCGTTCCACACGTGAATGATGCGTACCAACGTACCCTCGTCTGTCGCGGTGAAATTCCACTCCACGTCCATGCGTGTCGTAACTCCGCCAACGTGGCGAAAGCGTACCCAGGGAGCGTCGGGATCGACGGCCATCTCCGAGAGCCACCACGTCGGCCAGCTGAAAACTCCGAACGGACGGTTCGCCGCCATCTCGACCAGTCCACCCCCATCAGGTGTGCGATGACGAAAGCGCACAAACCGATAGTGCGGGAGAAACGCGGGCCAGTTTTCCACTTCGCGCGCGATCTCAAAGATACGCGCGAGGGGCGCCCTGACGATCGCTTCATCGACCGTCGTCATGAGGCGCCCCGCCGGCGGCGGTCCAAGCTTGTAATTGTTTTGTAGCGTGTTGTTTGAAGTCACAGCAGTCATTCGATGATTTTGCCGGGGGTCCAAGTCGCGGTCACGCGCCAGGCGAAATGGCGACGTACGATGACGCGCGTTCCCGAGATACGGTGCACCAGGCTCCGCAATTCCTCCGTAGTGTAACCACGCAGAATCGAGACCACACCGTCATGCCGGCTCACCGGATGGAAACGAAGCAGGAAGGACACACTCCAAAGACCGGCCACAGCGAGCCAACTGCGGCGGAGATCCCCGACGACGACCCCCATCCGCGCCACGCGATTGCACTCACGCAGCAGTGCGTCGGCTGCGGGTCCGTCGAAATGATGCAGAACCTGCGAACAGGTGACGATGTCGACGCTTCCGGTGGCAAATGGCAGTCGCATCGCATCACCGACAATCGCGTGCGTGCACGATGCCGACGCCGCGTTGGCGATCGCGGTCGAGACTTCCAGTCCAATCGTTATCAGCTGCAGTCCGAACGACTCCGCTTTGGCCGCCGCCGCCTTGGGGATGTCGCCAAGTCCCGTGCCTACATCGAGCAGCGTGATCGCGATCCGACTTGTCGGCGCATCCTGCAGCGTGTCCCGATCTGCATGAGCGCGATTCGCGATTTCGTTGCGAATGAGTCCCTGCAGTTCGCGCAAAACCGCGCGTCGTCCCCCGAAGAGGCGATTGGCGAGCGCGACATCGCGCAATGAACGCACGGCCAACTGCGGATCTTGTGCCGGATCGTCAAGAATTTCGAATCCACGTCGACGCGCTGGGGTGAGCATGCGTCAATGTTGGAGCTGAGCGTAGCCGCCGCGATAGTACAGAAGTGGCCTTGCTTCGCGCACGTCCGCAAATTCCACCTGCCCGACGAGAATGACGTGGTCGCCCGCCGGATGACGCGCCACCACGCGGCATTGCATCCACGCCAACACCTCGTCGAGCAACACATCGCCCAATTTGCCACGCGTGTAACCGATGCCGGTAAAGCGATCATCAACTTTGCCCGCGAACCGCTGTGACAACCGCTCCTGCGCATCGGTGAGCATGTTCACCGCAAAGGTCGAGGCTTGTGCCAATACCGGCGCCATCGTCGCATCGTTGGCGATGCAGACGAGGACGAGCGGAGGATCGAGACTGAGTGATGAAAACGCGCTCGCCGTCATTCCGTGGTCGTGACCGTTTTCGTCATGTGTGGTGATGACGGTGATGCCGGAAGCAAAGCGGCCAAGTACAGATCGAAACAAATTGTCGTCAATGGGCATGCGGAGGCGTTTGCGCAGATGAAGAAGAAGGCCAAACAAGACGCAGCAGCGTACGAGCCGAGAGCACGGCGCTTGGCGGAACGAAATTGCCCGTGACACCCACGAGCAGATCCGCGAGGTCGCGATCGCGACCGAGGATGCGTGCGGCGTGATTCATGAGCGACGGAAATGCGACCGCAGCACCGATCAGTTTTTCCACCCGCCACTTACCCGCAAACTCGGCGCGGCGTGTCTGCTCATAGCCCTTGAGTGCGTGCCGTGAATCGCGAGCGCTTCCGCGTTCGATCGCGCGTACGGCATCAATTGCGAATGGGGCCATCAACTCGCCTCCGCGCAACGCCGTGTAGATCCCTTCACCGGTGAATGGGTCGAAGAAATCGGCAGCATCGCCCACGAGCATTGCGCCGTCCGCCCACGCGCGCTTGGCGTGCGACGCGAACGGTCCTGTCGCACGCACCGGTGTCGCGCGCTCAGCGTGCGTGAAGCGCGGCGCAAGTGCTGGCTGTCGCGCGATCCATTGATCGAGGTACGCGGCCGGATCGCCGGTCATTGCGTGTGCCATCGATTTTGGCACGACGAGGGCGACATTGGTCAGTCCATCGCCGACCGCGGCAAGACCCACGTAGCCTTCGCGCGTGACGTGCATCTCGCCAAGTGTGCCGATGTCGCGCACGCCGCGATAGTGTGCA
This sequence comes from Gemmatimonadaceae bacterium, assembly GCA_043753735.1. Classification (GTDB taxonomy): domain Bacteria; phylum Gemmatimonadota; class Gemmatimonadetes; order Gemmatimonadales; family Gemmatimonadaceae; genus Gemmatimonas. The sequence goes on along the minus strand of JAYUWD010000450.1, from coordinate 4,971 downwards.
ACCAAGGCAATTCGGTGTGGCCAGCGCGAGCGATGCGCGAGCGAAAGTCGCTTGGCGACGACCGAGCGAAGTCCGTCGGCGCCGATGACCATGGTCGCATGTAGATCGCGTACACCTTCCTGCGTGCGCAGTCGGACGCCAACGCACGCTCCGCGACCATCTATCAACACGTCGTCCACTTTCGCCTGCTCGATGACCTGCACGCCGACAGAACGCGCGCGGTCCAACAGCAGTGTGTCGAGAATTTCCCGACGCACTCCCAGTCCACGGTCTCGAAAACCACGGAAGCCGTGACGCGCGACGAATTCGCCGTGAATGCGACCTCCGTTGGGCGCAATGACGACCATGCCCGTCAACTGAGACCCGACGCCGTTGTCGAGTGTGCTGAGCGCGCCCATGGCGTGCAGGATGCGCGCGCCTTCGGGACTTACGTATTCAGCACACGGTTTGGCACGCGGAAAGCGTGCGCGGTCGACCAAGGTCACATCGAGTCCAGCTTGCGCGAGGTGCCACGCTGCCGAACTACCCGCGGGCCCTCCACCCACTACCAATATCTGCGCTCTGTTATTCAATGGCGGTGTGGATGTGGAGAGAGCTGGAAATGCGTACAGGCGGACCGGACCAGCGGTGATGCGCGAACCATGCTGCGAAATGAAGCTATGCGATCGCAGGATTGTTCATGAATGAAGTTTTTGGGCGAGCCCCCTGCGCGGCCTTATCGGGCAAGACCGATTGCAGTCGCTGCGCCGACCACGGTACAGAACAGATTTACCGCGTCATTGTCGAGGCGTGAGATGCCGCCATGTCGTACCGTGGGCGTACGGCAGTGGTGCATGCCCTGTTCCGTTTCCAGCTTGCACCGCGGACACCATCTCCGCGCTTGCCACCACGCACCGATCGCCGTGTCGGCCAACGCGCCAACGATTCCGCCGGCCGCGACTGCAGTCACTGCCGACTCGGGTATGATGTGCAAGGCAGCTGCAGACAGTGCCAGTGTGACTGCGCCAGCGATGCTAGCCAGGCAACCGACCAATGATACGGCGCCGGATGTTCCGGGCGGCACGGTGCGCCCAACGCGGAGTGACCATGGACGTCCGCCCAGAAGAGTCCCGATTTCTGTCGCCCAGGTATCGGCGCCCGCCGCGGCGAGCGCTGCTGCAGCCACTATCGACAACATCGGTCGCCCTGTTGGCAGCACCGCCACGCCAGCCGCTGCGATAGCGAAGACGGCCCCATTGGCCACCACCTGCACCGCATCTCGACGGTCGCCTTTCTCCACGATCCCCCGCACGCGCTCGGCCTTTCGCGCTCGCCCTACGCGAGAAAGCAGAGATGCGAGCGCGAACCAGGCCACGAGGTATGCACCCAGTCCCCAGCTTGCGCACAGGGCCACCGTACCAACAACGACGGCCGCGACCGCACCGCCGCCCGAAAGACTTCTGGCGCGCCACGCAGCGCCGGCGACAGCGCCGGTGAGCAGGAGCGCGAGCCATAGGTCGGCCGGGCGATCCAACGATGAGAGCGGCGACTGAATCAGCATGCCAGCGTCATTCCATCGTGCTGGCCATGTTGCACGCTACGCGCCCACTGACGCTGTGAGCGCACTGCCAGCAGCGACGCAAGGTTAGATGTTTCCAATGCGGCGGTGAGCGTGAGCGAGCGCAGCACGATCGGCTTGGCACAATTCAGCTTCGGCATGTGACATCCGGGGAGGAAGAGATGCGCAATGATAGGCGAGCTTCGCTGCGGCGTCACGCCAACGGCGGGATTGGCGGCGGTGAACAGAGCCTGTTGCTCGAGGTGGTGCGTGATGCATACCGTGAAGTACCGCGGGTTCGTATCATTTTCTGACGCGCGTCCGGAGCAGAAAAAACGGGGCGAGTCGCTGTTGCGACTCGCCCCGTCCCCCGCCTCCCGTATCGGCAGTCTACCCACACTTCTCTACCGCGTGAAGTTGGGATTGTTATCCCGCTCGGCGCGCGGGATCGGGTAGCAGGTTTTGCTGCCCGTGCCGGGATAGCCGGAATTGAAGTACGGCTGTCCCGTGACCGTGACGTACTGCGTGGACGCCGGAGAGCGACGGAAATCGGCCAACCGTTTTCCTTTGAGGTAGAAGTCGAAGGCGCGCTGGCTAAAGAGTTCCGTCTCGACACGCCACCGGCGGCGCGGCGCGCGTTGATGAGCGCAAGTTGCTGCGTCACGTTCGCGGTCGCCTCACCGGCGATGTGGTCCGCCTCGAGCTTCAACGCAAGGCGGATTGGCGTGGCGTAAGCGCCAAATTTGCGTTGCTCGAACACACGAACCGGAACGGCATCGAACGGCATCGAACGGCATCGAACGGCATCGAACGGCATCGAACGGCGTCAAGGTGGTCACGCCAGGCCCGCGAAACTGGATGCGAGAGTCGGTCGTGCGGAATGGCAGCGCCACGCTGATCGCTGTGCGATCACAGGTGAACTGCAAGAAGCGGTTCGCCGACCGCGTGCGCGAGTTGGGATGATTCATGCAACGCATGTCGATGCTGAATCCGGCCGGAACTGCGGCAGCGTCAGTCGCGGCGCCAGAATCGTCCCGTGCGTCGGGACGGAATCCTTTCAATGTGCCAATGGCAATCTTCGCGAGTTTCGCTCGCCAAACGTCTTCCTGTCCCCATGGTTGTACGGCGTGTTGGCAGGACGCGCGGCCCGATACAGACCTTTGGCAAGTACCTCTTGGCTGGCGATCGACTTGACGAGTTGCTGCTTGGCTTCCGCTCATCAGCGGCGATCAGACGCGATCAGACCGTCGCGGCCCTGGATATCGCCCACGAGCTTCCGCGCGCGCATCGCTCCGCAACGCCTCGCTCGACGGAGCTTCTGCGAGCGCCCGCGGTCGTCTGGTGACGGTCCTGCTCGACGAGTGCGTATTAGAGGCGAGGCTCCGGATGAGAAGCGCCGGATGCGCGACCTCTATGTGCAGCGTAGCGACCGCAGGGCAGGAACCTCAGAGCGGACGCGACGGAATCGGTTGTTGTTGACGCGATTCCATGGGATGCGGTGCTGCAGTGAGCTATTCGTTGCCGGAACGCAACGGCGACTGCGCCCGCGTCGCCAACGCGCGCGCGGTCACGCTTTGAACCAGCGTCAGTTCGCTCGGGAGCGACATTGTTTTGATCGGCCCGATGACGCGCATGCGTGCGCCGACCGCAGCGACCGCCAGATGCATCGCGCGTAGTTGCGCCTCGTCGCGCGCGCACGGCGTGCAGTGGGTGACGTGATTGGCGACGGCCAGGAGGATCGCGCGTTCGGCCGGAACGTGAAGATCCAGCTCTTCGTCGACGTACTCATGTAGGTGGGCGCGGACAGAGCCGCAGTCACGCGGCGCGTCACCGAACCAGTCGGTGCGCCGAGGGGTAACGAGGGGGGAGAGTGCGGACACGGATTGGGGGTTTGACGACCGCCACATGTTGCAAGCTGGACCTCTCCAGCGCAAGACGAGCACGCCTGCCACTTGTAGCGTTCCGCCCCGCTTGTACGGCCTGTATGCGATGCATTAGCTTCGCCCGACGTGTCTTTCCTCACAGATCATTCAGCAGAGCGTGCCCTGCCGCACGCTGTTCCCGTTTTGACGCCTTCCGCATTGCCGCTTTCCGGTGCGCCGCTCGATGCGCGTCTGCCGCTGGCGCTGCTCGAAGCCGTCAAGATGATCGATACACCAGAAGCCGAACTGGATGCGGAGCTGGTTCATGAGCTGCGCAACAAGCGTCTGGGGCTGAGTGACACGGTCTACCACCAGATTCGCCGGTATAGCGAGGCTGTTCGCCGTCAGCAGCGTGTCCCCTTCGACGAAGTGCTGGCGCTCGCTCGCCTCATCGGCCGCCGTCCGGACGCCGATCTCGCCTTTCGTGAGGCAGGACGTCGGTGGGCAACTTCGGCCATAGCGACGTTTGGTTCCACACAGCGTGGGGCCGCCACGTCGATGCCGTCGCTGATCGGCCGCCCCATCGCCCTCCGCCTGCTGCGCAATCTTGCGAAGCGATTCATGGATGGGACTTTGGTGCGTCAGGGCAGTACCATCGTGCTTGAAGTGGCATCACCGGTGTCGGCCGATGCTGCGCCGCGCGCCGCCGGTTGCGGACTATACGAGGCGGCCTTTCGGGAGGCGCTGCACGTGCTGGTCGACGCCGATGGCGCTGTGGAGCATGTGATGTGTCGTGCGCGCGGGGATGCGCGCTGCCAATGGCGTTCCGAATGGCGCCGTCGCTAAGGAGGAGTTCATGCTGACCGAAAAAATGCTGCCGCTTTTGCAGCGCCTGCTCGCTGAAGCGGGGCTGGACGGGTGGTTGCTGTACGACTTTCGCGGCACGAATGCGATTGCTTCGGCACTGCTCGGGTTTGAAGGACTCGTCTCGCGCCGGGTGTTCGCGTTCATTCCGCGCGAAGGGACGCCGATCGGTCTCGGGCACAATATCGAACCCGGTCCGTGGGCCAAGTGGCCGAAGGCGTGGCCGCGACGCACGTACAGCGGTTGGCGTGAGCTTGAAAGCGAACTCGCGCTCTTGATCGCGGGGAAGCATGTCGCGATGGAATATTCGGCAGGCGACGCGATTCCGTACCTCGATCGCGTCCCGGCGGGTGTGCTGGAGATGGTGCGCGCAACGGGTGCGACAGTGGTCTGTTCCGGTGATCTGGTCTCGCGTGTCTACGCGACGTGGACGGCGCCGCAGCTCGCGTCGCACGTGCGCGCTGCCGAACAGATCGCAGCGATCGCCAAGGATGCGATCGCGCACGCGGGCGCGTGCATCACTGCCGGCGAACCGATTGCCGAACACGAATTGCAGGGGCGTATTCTCGATGCCTTCGAACGCGCGGGTCTGGAAACCGATCATGGCCCCGATTGCGCGGCCAGTGAGAACGCGGCCAATCCGCACTATGCGCCGTCGGCGGATGCTCCAAGGCTGATTATCAAGGGCGATCTGTTGCTGATCGACCT
>JAYUWD010000449.1:0-3286 GCA_043753735.1 Gemmatimonadaceae bacterium | reverse complement strand
CCGTCGAAAGACTCGACTCCCAATCGTTCAGGAGAATGGATGGATCGATGTGCGCCGAGGGCGCCTTGAGCCCTTCCTTCGCCAGCGTCTCTTTCACCTGCGCTGTAGTGCGACCAAAGTTCTTGAACGACCAGAGCAGCTCGACATCGGTGTATCCGGCTGCCCGAACTGCGGCTAGCGTGCGTTCCGGGTCTGCCTGCATCGCCTTGCGCACCGAATACAACTCCAGTCCGATGCGCGACAAACGTGAGCTCGACATCGCGCTGGCTGGCACCGTGGATGCGCCGAGTCCTTTGCGGCATCCAACCACTGAAGCCAACGTGAGAGCACCGACACCCTGCAGAAATGTGCGACGCCGCATCATGACCTCGTCAGAGATTGCTTCAGTGAATGCACGCGACCAGCTGTTCGCCGACAGATCAGAACGTGCCACCGAGCAAGACCGCGTTGGCAAAGATCGGCAACAGTCCATGAAACATGTCGCGATACACCGGGTCGTGGGCAAACGCGATCACTCGGCCGCGACCGACACGCTCCGTCCACAGGTACGGCGACAGCGCCAACTTGCCGGCAGCTTCCGGCCAGAAGTATCCGGCAAGCCGCACACGATCGGCCGTTGCAAAGCGAATCACTGCTTCGCCAGCCGAGAGGTCCTTGGGCACAGTGAAAATGCGATCGGCATTTACGAACACCGGGATTTCACGTTCGTTCACACCAGCCAGCAGCGGTGACAACGTGTCGATCGTGGCGCGCGCCAATACGCCCGGCAATCCCCCCGGCAGCGGTGCACCACCCGTGGAATCAGCACGGACCGAATCGCGCTTGACGCGCATCCGAATCATCCCCTTGTCCTGCGCCACCCACGCGGTGGCGGCTTCGGTGGTGATGAGAACACCACCATTGCGCACCCAATCGGTGAGTCGCGCTTTGCCGCCTTCGCCAAGTGCGCGATCGAGTCCTGCCGCAGACACCGATGGGACAATGAGCACCGTAAACGCACTCATGTTGCCCGTTGATACATAGTTCGCGTCGATGAACGTGCTCGGATAGCCGATCCGCTGATCAAGCGCAAACCAAACGAAGCCGAATGGTGTGCCACTCACGGGTGCGCCACCGAGTACTGCCACGTTCGGTGCGAGCACAGGCACTACCGAATTGCTGCCGAGGTCAGTCCCCTCACTCACTCCCGCAGACGGAATCGCGACGATCCGTGCACCCGCCTCCAGCGCACGCACATTTACGCGCGCATGCACATCGGATTTGTTCGCGGCTACACGCACCAGGAATGCACCGTGCGGAAACTTCACACCATTGGAGGTGAACGAGTTGGGTGCGTGCCACACACGAATCGAATCCTTGAGTAGCGACGCGAGCAACCGGATCGATGCCTCGCTGCCCGGCATGAACGCATATCCGTATTGTGCATTCGCAACCGTAACCGCCGCTGTGCGTGGCATTTCGGTTAGCAATGTCACGCCGACAGGAACAGACTTCACACTCCATGCCTGCAGTCGCGCCGCTAACGGCATCGACCACGCGGTGACGTCGTAGAATCGATCGCGCTGACCGGTGCGTCGCAACTCGAGTTCGAGCTTGAGAAACGTGGAATCGAGTTCAGCATCCGGTTCGAGCAACGCTTTGGCGAGATGCCCTTGAGGCTGGGCATAGTCGACCACGTACGAACCCGCTCGCACTTTCGTCGAGGCCGACATGGTGAGACTGCCATAGGCCGTTGCGTCTTTCAGATCCGCATCGGCATTGAGACGCCACACATCGATGCCATTCTCGCGCAACTTCGCCGCAAGTGAATCCGCGCGCCCCTGCTCGTCACGCTGGATCACGACTGCGCGCACTCCTTCTTTCGCGTGGCTCGTGATCGCATCCGAACGCGCCTGCGCGTAATCGCGCAACAGCTCCGTGCGACGACGTGCGGACGTGCGGACCGTCGTCCACTCCGCCGTGTAGTGCTCCCACGCCGCCTGACGCAATGTGCGCAACGTTCCGTCGTTGCGACGCACCGCCCCACCCGCCGACGACGCCGACTCGAACAACATGCCGATACTTCCGGTCAACATCGGCCACCCTTCGCCATACCCCGGATAAAACGAGTCATACCCTTCGCGACGAAAGTATGACCAGCCATGCTCATCGAACGCGGCGCCGTGAGCAGCAGCAAAAATGTCGAACCATTTCGAGAGATGTTTCGGATTGTTGCGATTGTCCGGCTCGCGGGGCGGCGCAAAATAGAACGACGCGCTCGAACCCTGCTCGTGCAGATCGACGGTTACCTGCGGAAACCACTTCAGGAACGACTTGACACGCCCCTTCGATTCGGGATGCGACTGCGTGAACCAATCGCGATTGAGATCGAAGTAGTAGTGCGACGTACGCGGACCCGGCCACGATCCCGCGTTGTTCATCGCTTGCGGATCATTGGGCACCCCCTGATTGCTCGTCATCCGTTCAAGGTCGTGCGTAAAGCGCTCGCGTCCGTCGGGATTCTCATTTGGATCGATCAGCACCACCGCGCTGTCCAATGTCTTCAGCGTTTCGGCATCGGTGCCTGCGGCGAGCTGATAGAGCAGCGCGAGTCCCGCTTCCATCCCCGACGCTTCGCCCCCATGCACGGAGTGTTCGAGCCACACGATTGCTGGCATACGCTTCTGCGCACTTTCCACTTCGCCCGCTGCAGCGCCACGCGGATCGGCGATGCGCTTCGCATCGCGCTGAATGTCCGCAATACGCGCAATATTCGCCTCGCTCGACAGCGCCAGCAGCAACATCTCGCGCCCTTCGAACGTGTGCGCGACGGTGTCCACCTTCACGCGTCTGGATGTCGCGGCAATCCGTTCGATGTAGCGCATCATGGCGCGATGCGACGTGAACTTCTCGCCGATCTCGTAGCCCAGCAGCGCGCGGGGCGTCGGGACGCGCGGATCGTACGTCCGCGTTACCCCGGCCCCGGTCTCCGTGAAAGCGTGTTGCGCGAATAGTGGCGTGGTCGCGAGCGATAGCAGTGCGACGGCAGGGCCAAGAATGGCGAATCGGGGACGGAGCATTCGGGAATCGGAGTGATGTTTGTGAGACGAAGATCCACGAAGAATATGACGTCGAGCGCCGGAACGCATCGTGTGTCATCGGCGGTTGCGCCATTGAGTGGTTGCTGGCCGATCGCCCGCATGCGGAGTATCGTGGGAATGAGAATCGCGCCGCCATTTGGATCGCACCCACATCCGTTGCCAGGGAAGAACATGCCCGTCCGTTCGATCTACACCGTGCCTCGAGC
>JAYUWD010000448.1:0-3288 GCA_043753735.1 Gemmatimonadaceae bacterium | reverse complement strand
TGAACGCGTAACGACCGATGGTTGCACCGCAGACAATCGTCGCATTCGCGCCAATGCTCGCCCCACGCTTGACCAGCGTTTCGCGGTACTCGTCCTTGCGTGAAACGGCGCTGCGCGGATTGAACACGTTCGTGAACACCATCGACGGACCGCAGAACACATCGTCCTCGAGCATAACGCCTTCGTAGACGGACACGTTGTTCTGGATCTTGGCGTTGTTCCCGATTCGCACCTGATTCATGACAACGACGTTCTGTCCAAGCGAGCACCGTTCGCCGATCACCGCGCCGCCGAGGATATGGCAGAAGTGCCAGACCCGTGTCGATGCGCCGATCACGGCGCCATCGTCGACGTACGCAGACTCGTGAACTTGCGCGCCGGCTCCAAGAGTCACCGCCGCACCCACTCGGCCCTGTCCGGCCACCGTGATCATCAGCGAGCTGCCACTCACGCGGGTACCGGCGTCACGGACGGCATGGGACGCGGCGGCCGGCCGCGGTGCACATCGAGCAACTGGTGCCACTCCTGCAGCGGTCGCACTTCGAGCTCGCGCGACTGTCGCGCCGCAATCGCGTCACACGCAGCGTTGGCGGCAGACAACGTGGTCGTGTACGGCACACGATTGGAAATTGCCGCCTGACGCAGACGTTCGTCGTCAACCTGGGCATGCTTGCCAAGCGGCGTATTCACGAGCAACTGCACCTCGCCGTTGAGAATCAGGTCGACGCCATGCGGACGGCCTTCGTGTACCTTGAGCACAGTTTCGACAGGAACGCCCTCCCCGCGCAGATAGGTCGCCGTACCACTCGTCGAGAACAGCTTGAAACCCAGCTCGTGAAAACGCCGCGCGAGCTTGGCTGCCGTAGGCTTGTCCCCATCGTTGACGGTGAGCAGAACCGCCCCCTCCCGCGGCAGCGCATTATCGGCCGCCAATTGTGACTTGAGGAACGCGGCACCAAAGCCTTCGGCGATCCCCATCACTTCACCGGTCGAACGCATCTCGGGACCAAGCACCGGATCAAACTCGCGGAACTTGTTGAATGGGAAGACGGCTTCCTTCACACTCACGTACGGCGGGATGATTTCCTCGGTGAATCCCACTTGCTCCAGAGTTTCACCAAGCATCAGCCGCGCTGCAAGTGATGCGAGCGGGACACCGATCGCCTTGGAGACAAATGGCACGGTACGCGACGCGCGCGGATTCACTTCGATCACGTACACCACGCCGTCCTTGTAGGCGAACTGCACATTGATCAGTCCAACAACACCGAGCGCCTTCGCAAACGAAACCGTATGTGCTCGCATTTGCTCGGCCGCTTCGGGTGGAATCAGATACGGCGGCAACACGCACGCCGAGTCGCCGGAGTGAATGCCGGCGCTTTCGATGTGCTCCATCACCGCGCCGATGACAACGTTGGTCCCATCGCTCAATGCATCGACGTCGGCTTCAAACGCATCTTCGAGGAAACGATCGACGAGCACTGGCCGATCCTCGCTCACGCGGGCGGCGCGCTCGAAGTAGTCGCGCAGCGACATCGCATCGTGCACGATTTCCATCGCGCGTCCCCCGAGCACGTACGACGGGCGCACGAGCACCGGATAGCCAATGCCCTCCGCAATCTCGACCGCTTCGTCCACACTGGTGGCCGTGCCGTTCGCCGGTTGCATGATGCCGAGTTCGCGCGTGAGCTTCTCAAAGCGACGACGATCTTCCGCAATGTCGATCGACTCGGGTGAGGTGCCAAGAATGCGCACGCCGGCGGCTTCGAGAAGCCGCGTGAGTTTAAGTGGCGTTTGACCGCCAAGCTGCACGATCACACCGATCGGCTGTTCGTGCTCGACGATTTCGAGCACGTCTTCGAACGTCAGCGGTTCGAAATACAGTTTGTCCGAAATGTCAAAGTCGGTCGAGACCGTTTCTGGATTCGAATTGACCATGATCGTTTCGTAGCCCTGCTCCCGCAGCGCCAACGCGGCCCGCACACAGCAATAATCAAACTCCACCCCCTGCCCGATCCGATTCGGGCCGGAGCCAAGAATGATGACCTTCCGGCTGTGCGTCGTCGCAGCTTCGCTCTCTTCTTCGTAACTGCCATACAGATACGGAGTGCTGGACAGGAATTCGCCGGCGCAGGTGTCGACCATCTTGTACGCGGGGCGCACGTCGAGCGCCCATCGGTGCGCGCGAACACCCGATTCCGTCTCACCGCGCAAGGCCGCGAGCTGACGATCGGAGAAACCCATGCGCTTCATGCGCCGCATCGTGTCTGCATCGACCGTCGGCTGCGCCGCGTACCACGTCTCCGCGTCAAGTAATTCGCGCAACTGTTCGAGAAACCACGGATCGATTGCTGTGACCTCGTGAATTTCCGCCGTCGACATGCCAAGCAGCATCGCGTGCTTGAGCTGGAAGATGCGTTCCGGCGTCGGACGACGGAGCGCTCCGCGCAGCGCTTCGCGCGAGACTTCCGTAAGCCGATCGTCAACGAGACGTTCACCAATGGTCCAACCCGAGCGTCCCGTCTCGAGTGCGCGGAGTGCCTTCTGAAACGCTTCCTTGAACGTCCGCCCGATAGCCATCGATTCGCCAACCGACTTCATCTGGGTCGTGAGTCCGGGATCGCTGGTTGAAAACTTTTCGAACGCGAAGCGCGGACACTTCACCACAACGTAGTCGAGCACGGGCTCGAAACTGGCCGGTGTGGTTTTCGTGATGTCATTCGGGATTTCGTCGAGCGTGTAGCCAACCGCCAGCTTGGCACCGATGCGCGCGATCGGAAAACCCGTCGCTTTCGATGCAAGCGCCGATGACCGCGAAACACGCGGGTTCATTTCGATCACGATCAAGTGGCCATTCTGGGGATTCACGGCAAACTGGATATTGCAACCGCCGGCGTCGACACCGATTTCGCGGATGATGGCGACGGCCGCATCCCGCATCACTTGATACTCACGATCGGTCAGCGTCATCGCCGGGGCCACAGTGATGGAATCGCCGGTGTGCACACCCATCGGATCGAGGTTCTCGATGGAGCACACAATCACCACGTTGTCAGCGTGATCGCGCATCACCTCAAGTTCGAATTCCTTCCAGCCAAGGAGCGAGCGCTCGACCAGTACTGAATGCACTGGTGACAGATCGAGTCCACGACGAACCATCGTTTCAAACTCTTCACGGTTGTAGGCAATCCCACCACCCGTACCGCCCAGGGTGAACGACGGACGAATGACCGCCGGGAAGCCCGTGACTTCGACGCCCGCAATCGCGTCTTCGATCGTCGTCACCGT
>JAYUWD010000447.1:0-3302 GCA_043753735.1 Gemmatimonadaceae bacterium | reverse complement strand
ACCACCACTATCTCAACGACATCCCGGGACTCGAAAATCCAACCAGCGAACATCTCGCGCGGTGGATCTGGGACCGACTCGCGCCTGCGCTGCCGACTCTTTCACGCGTTGAAATCCGGGAGACGTGTACCTCGGGGTGCGTGTACCGCGGGCCGTCTGTCGGCTGAACACGTGGTTGCCGGACGCCGCTGCAGTTCTCCGCGGCTCCGCGAGACAATGGCAATCCGTCGCTCCACTTCACCCGCGCTTCGCACGCCGTCTACATACGCCGTTAACCCCGCGCCGCTGTGCGTCCGTCCCGATTCTTTTGCACTCGGCACCAAATCCCGGTAGCGTCGCGGAACTCGTCCTCCGGCCTCCATCCCAAAATCGTTCATGCGCACTCCCGCTGCAATCGCATCGATCGCCCTCGCCTGCGCGTCAACGCTCGCGTACGCACAGCCTCGCGCGAAAACAACAAAGGCGCTCACTGCGGCCGATCTCCGGACTCGGCTCTTCGCGGTCGCGCATGACACGATGATGGGCCGCGCGCCGGGGGATGCGGGTAACTTCAAGGCGACATCGTACATCGCGGCCGAATTTGCCCGTGCAGGACTCAAGCCTGCCGGTGAGAACGGCACGTGGTTTCAGACTGTGCCGTTCCATCGTCGAATTGTCGACCGCAAGGACACGCTGCGCGTCGATGGATACTCGCCGAAGCTTGGCGTCGACTACGCACCGTCGCCCGGCGCCGCGCGCTACCGCCCGATTGAGGGCGCCGCGGTTGTGTACGCCGGCCTGGCATCGGATACGACCACGTGGATGGACGCGAGCGGTGCGCAGGGAAAGGCGCTGCTCTTCAGCGTGCTTCCGCCGGAACGACGCACTGTTGCAAATCGACGGACAAACGTTCAACTGTTACAGAACCACCCGCGCTTTCGCGGCGCGGCAACGATTCTGGTCGCTGAGCTGGATGCGGCAGGCGCGAGTTCCGCGGCAGCATTTCTGACTGGCAATCTGGTGCTGGACACGACGCAGACAAACGTACCGCCGTACGTGCTCGTTACCAATGCGTTTGCCGCGCGACTGCTCGGTCGCCCACTCGCCGATGCAACAGCTGGCACCGCGGGCAGCGTACTGCATGGCGGAATGCGTGTTGGGCTCTTTCCGCTGGAGTTTGCGGCGCGCAACGTGGTCGGCGTTCTGGAAGGAAGCGATCCTGCAGTGAACGGGCAGTTCATATCGCTCACCGCACACAACGATCACGTCGGCTTTGACTCCGCGCCGGTGGATCACGATTCGCTGCGCGCCTTCAACACGGTTGTTCGACCGATGGGCGCCGACTCACCGAATCGCGCACCAACGGCGGACGAACAGACACGCATCTCTGCGCTTCTCGATTCGCTGCGAAAAATCCGTCGTCGTGCGCGCCCCGACTCCATCCGAAATGGCGCTGACGATGACGGCTCCGGTACGGTCGCGCTTCTCGAAATCGCAGAACTGCTCGGCAGCGGCAAGCATCCGCGCCGCTCCATCCTCTTTGTCTCACACACCGCTGAGGAGTTCGGACTACTCGGCTCGCAGTGGTACACCGATCATCCGACGGTCAATCGCGACTCGATCATCGGCGAGATCGACATGGACATGATCGGACGCGGCAGCGTGAGCGATCTGCCCGATGCTGGCCCAACCTATCTCGAAGTGATCGGACTGCGACGATTGTCGACTGAATTCGGCGATGTCCTCGAGGCGGCCAACAGGAAGCAACAACAACCATTTGTCTTCAACTTCACGTTCGATGCGCCGGGGCATCCGTTGCAGTACTATTGTCGCGCGGACCACTACAACTATGCACGTTATGGAATTCCTGCAGTCGCGTTCTCCCGCGGTGAGCACATGGACTATCACCAGGTCACGGACGAGCCACAGTATATCGACTACGACGCGCTTGCACGCGTGGCGGCATTCGTAAAAGACGGCGTGCTTGCGCTCGCGACGCGCGCCGATCGCCCGAAGCTCGACAAGCCGAGGCAGGATCCGAGGACGCCGTGCCGGCAGTAGTGAACAGAGTATCGGTCAGGTTGGAACGGCATTTCGCGCGGAGCACGCGCGACACGTCGCAGCCACACCGGCGAGCGCGCTACGCTCCACTTCGCGACCGATGGCGGGAATCCAGATGTGGTGACGGTGCTTCTGGAGCGCAGCGCCAATCCCAATGTTCGTGACGACGGCGACAACGCCTTCCAGCTCCACTTTGCCGCAGAGAAGGAACACGAACACTTCATTCGTCTGCTCGTTGCGTATTGTGCCCAATCAATCGGCGATGGCGATATGCACGAACTCAGCGTGATCGGCTGGGCGACAGTCTTTGGCGATGAGAAGGCTGCGATCATCGACTATCTGCACAAACACCGCGCGTGTCACACGGAGAGTACGTCAATCCCCCGGCAACCTCACCACCATCTCCGTCCTTCCCGGCCGCGACTCCGCCACCGCCATGCTCCCGCCGTGCATCTCCGCGATGCGACGCGCAATACTCAAGCCGAGTCCCGCGCCGCTCGTGAAACTGTTCTCGGCTCGCGAACGTGCCGAGTCGACACGAAAGAATCGCTCGAAAACACGCTCGTGTGCTTCGGGGGGAATACCGGGTCCCGAATCCGTCACGCGGATTTCGTAGTGGCCGTTGCGACGTGAGAGCGATACGTCGACGGTACCTTGCGATGGCGAGTACTTGATGGCGTTGTCGAGCAGGTTGAGCACGAGTCGGCCAAGCAGATCCGCATCGCCCTGAAACGGGGCTTCGACCACGTCGCGCAGTTCGACCTGTACGTCGCGCTGACGGGCGACTGAACGCACCGCGCGCGTGGCGTCATGCACCAGATCTTCGAGATAGATCGGTGCGCTGCGCGTCGCGAGATGCCCCGAGTCTGCACGCGCCAACAGAAACAGATCGTCGACAATCCGTGTCAACCGGCGCGCCGCATCCTGAATGACCGTGACCGACGCGCGATACTCGTCTTCCGTGCGATGTGGGCGCGAGAGCGTGATGTCCGTCTCGGTGCGCACCACCGCCGTTGGTGTGCGTAGCTCGTGTGACGCATCGGTGACGAAGCGGCGCTGCTGCGTAAACGATTCCTCGAGCCGATCGAGCAAGCCGTTCACCACACGCGCGAGACCTACCAATTCATCACCGCCACCCACCGGCAACCGTTCGTGCATGTTGCTCGCGCTGATTTCGGCGGCGCGCGCGGCCATTGACAACACCGGGGCGAGACTGCGTCGCGCCAGCAGATAACCGCCCGTTGCCGCACACAAAAGCAGCA
>JAYUWD010000446.1:0-3310 GCA_043753735.1 Gemmatimonadaceae bacterium | reverse complement strand
GGGGTAATCGCGCCGAGATTTTTTCACCGGCAGAATCGCTGTTCACCGCACGCGCCGATGGCTGGTTTGTAGAGCGCGGCTCTGATTCGCTCACACCGTCTCCACTGGCGTTTGCCGGACGTGTTTCTATGCTGGTCGGTCGTCGCAATCAATCGGCGACAACGATGTTGCTGGCGGTCCTGCAGGAGATGGGTGCGCGCACGCATCGTCTGCGGCTGGTCGGCGAAGAAACGGCCGGCAGTGCACAGGGTCCGACGGCCGGGCAGATCTTGTTTCTGCAGCTCGCAAACAGTGGCATTCGCGTGCGCGTGCCGCTCAAACGGTCCGATGTGAATGTCGCGACGAGTGTGAAAGGGATGGGGCTTTTCCCCGACATCGATGCGACGGAATCGCTGGCGGATTTTCGTGCCGGCGTCGATCGCGCGCTGCGTATCGCGCGCGTTATGCCATGGACACCCGTTGCGTCCGTGCTTGCGCCGACGGTGGGGCTGATGTTCGGCGAGCTTGAATACCGCGACTACAGTGGCGGTGGCATCGTCAAGCTTCCGACATGGATGCACACTTCGCCGATCGGCACCACCGGCGCGTTCCGTCAACGCACCATCTACGACGACGGGCCGGGGAACACCATCTACTCCACCGACGAAATTCGCATCGATGGCGATCGCTGGAGTGAAAACTCGGGCGGTGTCGAAAGCACGGCTGACAGCAGGCGATCGACGCTGCGAATTGTTTCACGTCGGCCGAGCGCGACTGGGCAATTACTGGAACTGCGAGGATCGGGGATGGATGACAACAAGCCGGTCGAGTTTCGCTACACCGTCACCGTGAGCGTTGATCAATTCGTGCGGCGAAAGGAGTTCCGGCAGCCGGGGAAGGAGTGGGAATATCGACACACGTATCGATTCAGTCGCGTGGCGTCACAGTGAAAATGAAGCGGGCGACCATCACTGGTCGCCCGCTTTGCTACAAACTTGCGCGCGGAGGCGCCTCCGCGAGAAAAATAGTTGCTGTTAAAACCCCGGCGGTCCGCGCTGCTCCGCCGGCGGCGTATCCTTCGTCGGCTTGGGCATCGTGTTCGGCATGTGCAACGTCCCGCGGTGGCACATCACGCACGTCGCCTTCGGAAAATCATCATCCAGATCCTTGGTCTTGGCCAAATGCGTCTCGTTGATGATGCGCGTCATTTTTTCCATCTGCAGCGCGATCCCCTTGTTCTTCTTGTCGTCCTTGTCCCATTCCTTGCCGACATGACAGTTGGCGCAGACGGCACCAACTCCGCGCCCGTACTCCTCATCCATCTTCTTGAGAAAATCCTTCGCCGGCATGTCCTTGTGCAACGTCACATTCTTGAAAACAGTGCCGGCCGGCTGGTCTTCCTTGCCCGCGATCTGTTGCATGATTTCGGCGATGGTCGCCACTCGAATGGAGTCCTGCAGGTACGGATTCGGGCGCGCACGCGCTTGAGCCGAAAGCGTACCGCTCAGCCCCACACTCACTACAACCAGCGATACCGCCGAGTACAACGACCGCATAGCATCTCCTGACAGGTTGACCAACGGTGAGGCGTCCTGGTGTGGCGTACCGGACTATCGTTTTTTTCCGAGAATGGTGCCGCGGCAGGTGATTGCACCACAGCGGCACGGATATCGTTTCTTGGCGGCGGGCGTATGTCGCTCAGCGAGGATGTACGTGTAGTCGTACACCAGTTCCTCGCCAATGTCGATATCGTGGATCGTTTCGATCCAGATATGACCGTTCTCGATCACCGCGTCGCAGTTGGGTGCGCAGGAGTGGTTGAGAAAGCGCGCCTCGTTGCCATCCACGGCTGCATCCACGACCACGGCATCATCGATCGCAAAGAGATACGTATGATGCCGTTCGACCGCTGAATCGGGGTAGCGCGCTTCCGCTTCGTCCGGGGTGAGCCGTTCCCCGACGTATTCGATCAGCCGAACCCCCGCAGGAATGAGCTGCGTTGCATACCCGCCCGATCCCTGAATGGGTGAAGCGCGGATTTCGAATGGAAGAGGCGGGAGGCTGTGGGTCATGCCGTTGGTGGAATCGAGGCTCATGCAGGCAAGATAGGCGGGGCAACGGCATGTCACGTGCATAGACCTCGTGCATCACTGCCTGTCAATGCACGGTTGACGGGCTCATCGTGCACTCCGATCGGTATCTCCATGCACAGCAACGAAGGCATCCGTCCGTCCATCTGGGACCTGACCGCTTCTGTGCCTCCACTTCCGTCGCTCACGCCCGGTGACGAGGTAGACGTGTGTGTGATCGGTGCCGGTATCGCCGGCCTGACCACTGCCTACGAGCTCGTGCGTGCAGGTAGGCGGGTGTTGGTGCTCGATGACGGGCCACTCGCTGGCGGGGAAACCGCGCGCACGACGGCACACCTCGCCACCTCCTTCGACGACGGGTATCACGAGGTCGAGACGATGCATGGGGCCGAGGTCGCTCGGCTCTTGGCGGAAAGCTTCCGGGCCGGTGTCGACGCGATCGAACGCATTGTGTCGGAGGAAAAAATCGAATGCGGTTTCGTGCGGCTCGACGGATGGTGGGTGCCCTCCACCGAGGGCGCCAAGGAGCAGATTGAAGCCGAGTTTGGGGCGGCGCGCCGAGCGGGACTTACCGACGTCGAGCTGGTCGAGAATCACCCGCTCGCGGGCAAATTCGCCGGTAGTGCGTTGCGCTTCCCGCAGCAGGCACAGTTCCATGTACTGCGCTACATGGCCGGGCTGGCCGAGGCCGTCCGTCGCGGTGGAGGAAGCATCGTGACCGGGGCGCATGTCGAGACGGTGGACGATGCCACTGAAGAAGCAGGCAGTTGCACCGTGCACCTCGATGACGCTCGCACCGTGCGTGCCTCACAGGTCGTGGTGGCGACAAACTCGCCAATTATCGATCGGGTTGCGATGCACACCAAGCAGGCGGCGTATCGATCCTACGTGATCGCGGCGCGTGTAGCCGCGGGCGCGGTACCGCCCGGGCTGTTCTGGGACACCGACGATCCGTACCACTATGTACGCCTGCTGGACGGCCCGTTGGCTGCACCGGGTATGTCCGACGTGCTGATTGTCGGGGGCGAAGATCACAAGACCGGCCAATCCGATGACGAGAACGCCGCGTTCGACCGGCTCGAGGCGTGGACGCGATCGCGTTTTCCCATTGACGGCATCGAGGCGCGCTGGAGTGGCCAAGTGCTCCAGCCGGTGGACTACATCGCCTACATCGGGCGCAATCCCGGAAGCCGCAAGTTGTGGATCGTGACCGGCGATTCGGGCGACGGGATGATACACGG
>JAYUWD010000445.1:0-3316 GCA_043753735.1 Gemmatimonadaceae bacterium | reverse complement strand
TTGTCGTGTTGCGCAAGTTTTTCTCCGCCGTTGCCAGGCGTGCTTTCGCATCGGCAAGTTGCGCCTGTGCGGCCAGATGTGCGCGCTCCGCCCCTTCGACATCGCGATCAGCAATGGCCCCCGCCGCGGCCAACGTCTTGGAGCGCCTGAGCTCACGCTCGGCTTGCTCGTTGGCGACCGTTGCCTGTGTCACCAACGACCTGGCCGACAGCGCAACGTCGCGGACCGCAGAATCGTCGATGCGGCCGAGCGCCGTGCCTTGCGAAACGCGCTCGCCGGCTTCGACAAACGTTTGCAGCACCGCGCCCGAGACTTCAGCGCGAATGCGCGCTTCACGATCGGCGACGAGCGTGCCCGAAATCGCGGGCCCGGCACGCAACGTGTCAGTGCGCGCAACAGCGATGTTTTCCGGCCCGATGGTTTGAGCTTTCGGCGTGGCAGCCGTTGTCGCTGCGTCCGGTTTCTTCCCGCACGCACCAGCCAGCGTCAATGCGATCAACGTCAAAAAAGGCGCCGCCGCTCGGCGTGAATTGGTCGTCATGGGGTGTTGCCTGTAGGCGTTGAGGATCCTGGGGACGGCGCACCACTTAATGGCGCATTCTGTGCACCACTGGGCGGGGCACCCTGCGCACCGCCACCCAAAAGCGGCAGATCGCGCAGGAGCTGGAGACGTACACGCGCGACTTGAAGATCACGCGCAGCCCTCGCGCGATTGGCGAGCGCCTGTTGCAGCTGCACACGCGTTTCCGAAAGCTCGATCTGCGTAGAAATGCCTTCGCGGAAACGCACTTCCGCAATGTCGTACGAACGTGTCGCCTGCTCGGCCGTACCAACGCTCGCTTGCCATGCGGCTTCCGCTTGCTCGAACTGCGCGACGGACTGTCGTGCATCGAGCGACGCGCCTTCCTGCGTTTGCTGCAGACGCAGTTTTGCTTCTTTGACCGTGGCTTCGGCTGCCAGCAGGTCACCGCGTACGCGACCGCCGGTGAAGAACGGGAAAGAGATTCCTACACCAGCGGTCCAGTTGGGGAAGAAGTCCGCAAACGATGTAGGTAATCCGTTATTGGGGTATGCCAGCCGCTGATAGTTGGTGGTTGCATTGATCGTCGGCAGGCGCTGCGCTTTTGTAGCGCGCAACTGCTGCTGCGCTTGCTCGACACTTTTCATCGCCTGACGAACCGGCGCCCGCACGGTGGATGCGGTGTCCGTGGTCGCCAGCACCCGCATCACTTCTGCCCGCACGCTCGGATCGATCGTCAATACGTCTGCCG
Source organism: Gemmatimonadaceae bacterium (assembly GCA_043753735.1). GTDB lineage: Bacteria > Gemmatimonadota > Gemmatimonadetes > Gemmatimonadales > Gemmatimonadaceae > Gemmatimonas. The sequence continues at coordinate 2,045 of JAYUWD010000445.1, read as the reverse complement.
GCGTCACGTTCACGGTCGTGATCGGCGCTCCTGGCGCGTTGCTGGTGGTCGGTGCGGCGGCTTCGACGATGCCATCGGTCAGCACCAACGGCCTATCGAGCGGCAGGTTGAGCAACTGATGCAGCCGCACATACGCCAGATCGCGATTGGTGCGCGACTGCAACCAGCTCGGCCGCTGATTGTCACGCGTGACGCGCGCTCGAATGAGCTCGAACTCGGATGCCGACCCGACGCTGCGCGTGATCTGAACCTGACGCAGTGCACGCTCCGACTGCACCAGCGACGATTCCGCGATCTGCACGAGCCGATCGGCGAGCACGGCGTCGTAGTACGTCTGCGTTATGTCGAGTTGCGCCTGCGCCATCGCACTGCTGATTCCGATATCGGCCGACTCGCGGCCGATATTTGCTGCGCGAATGTTCGCGGTGGCCCGGCCGCCGGTGAAGAGGGGCTGCGAGCCGGTGATGCCGAAGGAGGTGGTATACGGCGACGCAAAGATGCGCGTCAGCGGGTTTTGCGCGATCGTGGTGTCGGCGCCGCCCGTGCCGCCGCCGTTGCCACTGCTCGACCGTCTGGAAATCGCCTGGAACTGGTTCTGCAGCGTCTTTGTCCAGTTGAGACTCGTTGAAAGCTGCGGCATCAACGCCGAACGCGCCTGGTACTGTTGACCGTGCGCTCGTTGTGCGCCGGCCTGAGCGAGACCGATCGTTTCGCTCGCCCCCGTGCCGAGTTTGAGTGCTTCCGCAAGCGTCAGCGGCATTGGATTAGCGGCAGCCGATGCATTGACCAAGGTCTGCGCGCGCAGGGCCGACGGTGTACCCGGAAGCAGCACCGCTGCAAGAGCGAGCGAGGACAGGGTTGCAGCTACACGCCATTGGCGGTGCCACGCTGTGCGGTAACGGAATTTGTTGGCGCGCCGTTCGCAATGGTGCGCATTGCTGGTGCGATGATGAGCCGTCATTCGGAAATTGTTGATGTGGAAGTACTCGCGCGCCGATCCGTACGCGGCGGTTTGCGTACAGGTTCCTGGAGCGCACCGAGTCCACGCAGGAAGATTCGGACATAGGCACGCATGGTTTCGTCTTTCGGCTGCGGAAACATGTCGGGGATCAAATCGCGATTCATTGCATCGGCGAAGATGGCGCCCATGAGCATCGTGGCCGCGGCGCGCACTTCAGCCGGACGAATGGAATTCGTGGCGGAAATCCAGCCATGACGTCGGAGTTGCACCACGTACTCGCGCAACATCACGAGCGCGAGATTGGGACCATGACCTGCGCAGGCAGCGGCATCCGGTCGATCCGCGGCATCGCTCATGAGCTGACGGATCATCGCGCGTTTGCACGAGATCGTTCCATGCTGCGCATTGGCCCATTCGTACAGTTCGGCCTCAGGTTTGACCGGTTCCGCCGGGAGACGCGTGGCGTCATCCGACGCCTGTCCGACGATGGCCGCATCGAGCAACGCGTCCTTCGATCCGAAATGCCGAAAGAGCGTCACCTCGTTCACCCCCGCCTCTTCAGCGATCCGCCGGGTAGTGGCGCCGCGCCAACCGTGCTGCGCGTACACGCGGCTCGCGGCCTGCAAAATTCTCTGGCGATGGTCATCGATCATGGGCGGACACTATGCAAGTGGACACTTACACGCAAGTGGCTACTTGCTTGCAGGCCGCCAATCCCTTGACCTCCCCGCGATCCGGCCCAAACTCCGCGCATGACCATTCCCCACGAAATGCGAGCAGCGGTGATCTCCGCCCCCGGTGGACCCGAAGTGCTGGTGGTGCAGAAGCGCCCAGTGCCGGTGCCGGGCCCTGGCGAGATTCTGGTTCGGGTGCGCGCGTCGGCCATCAACCGGGCGGACGTCCTTCAACGGATGGGGCGCTATCCGGCGCCGCTCGGCGTGCCGTCCGACATCCCCGGGCTCGAATTCGCCGGGGAAGTCGTGGCGAAGGGCGAGAATGCAACGCTTTGGACCGCCGGGGCCCGGGTCATGGGCCTCGTGGGTGGCGGGGCTCACGCTGAGTACCTGGTGACCCACGAGCGGGC
>JAYUWD010000444.1:0-3316 GCA_043753735.1 Gemmatimonadaceae bacterium | reverse complement strand
TCAGAAAGTCCCGAAGGATGTCGTCCATGCTGCCGTCAGGGAGGGAAGGTGTTCACTGCTCCCCCACTGTATCGACCGCGTTACATTGAGACTTTAATTACTGGACTTGCGAGTCGAGAACGCGTTAAAGTTTTGCAACGCTCAACCGACACTGAGCATCATGCAGACGATTCAACTGATTTATGCGAGTCTCGCGCACGATAGCGTTGGCTACAAGGAGCTTTCGCAGATTCTCGAGCATGCCCAGAAGTTCAACTCCGCGAATCTTGTCAGCGGGATTCTCTGCTACGGTGACGGCGCATTCCTTCAGGTGCTCGAGGGCCGGCGGACCACCGTGAACAGCATCTATAACAAGATTGTCAAAGATCCCCGGAATATGAACACCGAGATCCTGAGCTGCACGCCGATCAACACGCGCCGCTTCCAGGATTGGTCGATGAAGATGGTGAGTCTCGACTCGCTGATTGCGCCACAACGACGCGCGCTGCTGCATCGTTACTCGGGCGGCACCGTCTTTGAACCTTGGCTCCTTTCGGCGCGCCAAGGCCACGATTTTCTGTTCGAGATGGCCGAGCAGGAACGCAAACAGCCTCTGAATCGGCGATTGGCGGCAGCAGGCTGAGACGGCACTCCGCCAGCATTTGCTATGTGAAACTTAGGCGCGCTGGGTGTGCACCCCACATACCAATTCGCAAAACAACGTCAAGGCGCCGACGTGTAGGGGTCCTGCGTGAAGCGTCCGCGATCGACCGTACGCAGCCAGCCGCGGTTCGCGAGCGCGGCGCCGAGGGTGATGGTGTCGCCCGGTAGAAGGCGCGCGATGCGGACCTCCCGTATGGTCAGCGCCTCGCCGGGCGCGCAGCGGTCAGGGGCGCGCTCAAGGCGGACGGCGTAGGCGACGCCGCCGTACGTGGTCGCGAGCCCGCGCGTATCCGTCACCAGCGCCGCGCCCTCGTCAATGCCGACTCCAGTGGTGGTCGTCCCCAGTGCAGGCGGCGTGGCGAGGCGCGCGAGGAAGGCGACCAGCCGGCCAATGCGATCTCGCGCGACGAAGTGCGAATCGGCGATGACGCCGCGCATGGGCGCGGAGTCGAAAAGCGGCTCCGACAGGGTGACGGACGTGGCGTACGGGTTGGCGAGCGCTTGCGCAGAAGCCGCGCTCGCGGTGCAGCCATCGTAGATCGTCGCGCCCTGAATGGCGAGACCGGCGCTGCCCCCACCGATCCCACCGCCGCGAGCGTAGACTCGGCGCACGGCGTCAATGATAGACGAGCTCCGCCAGCCGACGTAGATGCATTGATCGCCGCCGGCAAAGTAGACGACCTCGGCGCGTTCAATCGTTGCGACGAGAGTGGCGTCGGTCGTCGCTGAGGGCGCGAGAATGGTGATGGTCTCGCAGGAGGAGACGCGGCGGAGGTCGACGATGCGGTCGCACTCGGGGGTTCGGGAGCCGCTGGTGGGAAGCGACCCAGCCAGGACTACCACGTCGAGCGCCGATCCGGCGACGTGGTCCAGGTGCGCTTGGAAGGCGGTCGTGACCGGGGCGCCGCTACCTTGGAGGAGTAGCGACGGGCCACGGAGGGTGGGACGCGCATCGGTGGCGGCACCGAGGCGGGCGCGGACGTAGCCGGTGGGCGCGGATTGGGTGGGATTGGATTGGGTGGGGAGTGGCGCAGGACCGGCGCCGCACGCAATGGAAAAAAGGGTGAGAACGAGCTGGGGAAGGGCGCGACGCAGAGGGCGGGGCGTGTCCGGGCGGGCGGGCGGTGGGGTTGGCGGGGTGGATCGTCGGGACATGGCCGCGGAACGGGAATGAGCAGCTTCAAAGGTCGCCGCGCCGACTGTCTAACGTTGCGTTGCCTTGCGTTTTTTGCAGCAGACGGGCGATCGACTGTGGAGCGTTGCGTTCTCCATTCAGCAGACCGCCCGCCTGAATTTGCCTAGATAAGTGCGGGGGTTACGGCGTGAACGACAGTCGCGTGTACAGGAACCGTCCATTTTGTCCGTACGGCGCATACTCTGAGAAGGGCTTGGTACCGCCAATGGTGTTCACCGCGATGTTGCGATCGGGAAGAATGTTGAACGCATTGTCGACGCCCAACGTGATGCCGTAGCGGCCGCCGATGCGATACGTGGCGCTCACGTCCGTGAGAAACTTGGCGCCAAATGTCTGATCGTTTGCAGGATTGCCCGTCGCGTCTGGACGAATTGTGAACGTGCCAAACCGAGCACCCTGCACATCCAGTGAAAAATTGTTCCGTTGCAGATTGAAGCTCACGCGTCCGTTCGTGCGCGGTTGTACTTCCGTCGTACGGTTGATCTCCACACGTCCAAACAGTGTGCTCTGATTCAATGCGACAAGTTCCCGCGGGGCCGGCGTCACGCGGGTCACACTCGTCTCGTTCCGGTTGAACCCCAACGTCGAGCGGAAAAACGTCCGCGGCGCCAGTTCCACGACGTAGCGCAACACGAGGTCCGCGCCCATCGTCTTCGTGTCGATGGCATTGGTGAAGTAACGCGGGCGTATGTCTCCGATAATGTTGAAGTTGGTCGAGAGAAATGTGCGAACAGTCGCGCCGACGAAATTTTCCGACAGTACGATGCGATCCTTGATCGTGATGTCGAAGTAGTCGAACGTGGCCGAAAATCCGGCGATCGGCGCCCAGGTCGCGCCGACACTCAAATTCTCTGACCGTTCAGCCTTGAGCGGCTTTGCGCCGAGTGCTTTTGCGATCGCACTATTCACCGGATACGTGGCCACCTCGTTCGGCGTGGGGACGCCGTTCACCGTGAGTACGTTGCTCGCGGTCGATGAATACACCGACTGTGCAAGCGACGGTGCCCTGAAACCCGTGCTACCCGCTGCGCGCACCGAAAAGCCGAACGGGAGCTGATATCGCGCCGACGCCTTACCGATGGTTGCCGATCCGAAATCGCTGAAATTTTCAGCGCGACCCGCGATGTCCACCGACAGCGCTTTGGTCAGGTTCGCTTCGATGTCCACATATCCGGCGACAGAATTACGCGACGTGTTGGTTTCATCAGTCGGCTTGAAGCCGTAAAAGAGCTGTGACCCCGGCGTTGCTGCCCTGCCGACACTCGGCCCATCCAGAATGGCGACGCCGCCGTTGGAATACGACTCCACCTGACCGCGTGAGATCTTGTAGCTGTCCATGCGCCCTTCGAGCCCGAAGGCGAGGTTGACCGGCTTCGTCAATCCCACCGCGAACGGACGCGAGATATCGAGGTTTGTGGTGAGCTGCGTCGAGGAAAGTTTGCCCGCATAAAACTCACGCAAGCTGTTGACGCCGTAGGT
>JAYUWD010000443.1:0-3320 GCA_043753735.1 Gemmatimonadaceae bacterium | reverse complement strand
GGGCAGCGGGCGACGAGACGGGTGCCAACGCGACGCTGGGGTTTCGTCGTTCAGAGCTTCATGCGGTCGCACCTCGTTGTAGGTGTGTACGAACGTGTTGAAGACGCGTTGCTGCAGTTTCGCATTGGCCGCCGCCGGTTTCGTGGCCTTGGCTTTCAACACGCGATGCATGCGTTCATGCGCGCCATTTTCTTGGCGGACTCGCCGGCGTAATGCGTTGATGCACGATGCCGAGTTGCAGCCACCACGCGTTGAGGCAATTGAGACCGTGAATGCCATTCGAGGCGAAGGGCGCGCCATTGTCGCTGCGAATCGCGTCGGGCAACCCATGGTGGCGAAACAAGCGTCGCAGCTCTCGGAACACACCCGCCGCTTTGACGTCGGGAAAGCGCTGGCAACAGAGCACATACCGACTGAAGTGATCGACGATGGTCAGTGGATAGCTGTACACGCCATCGCGCGTGCGGAACTGTCCTTTGAAATCGATCGTCCACACTTGGTTTGGCGCGGTCGTGTGCAGCGGGGCCGCGCCCGGATGCTTCCAGTGCGTGCGCGTGCGCCGTCGGCGCACGCGATCGTTACGCGCGAGGATATCCGCGACGGTGCTGCGGGCGGGCCACGCGTGCTCGGGATGGAGCGTCTGGAGCCGCTTCAAAATCTTCCGCGCCCCCCAGCCGTAGCGCGTGTGCTCGGCGAGAATCAGATCGATCGTCGCCTGGGGCGTGCCCTGCGGCGACGACAACGGGACGCGACTGTGTTCTTCCAAGCCCCGGACGCCGAGCGCCAGCCATCGCTCTCGCCATTTGTAGCCCGTGTTGCGACTGACCCCGTAGCGCACGCACAATTCGGTCATCGTCCACTGCCCACTCGCCAAATCCTGGAAGAAATGCAGCCGCTCGAACATGGGATCGGTCTCCTGCCAAGGCATCGCTGTCGCTTTGAATGGGGATCGGGAAAGTGTCACCCATGTCCCCGGACATCTGTCACCCATGTCCCCGGATTGTACCGCCGCGACAACTAACCTTGCGTTGCTGCTGTCAGAGCCGTTAGGGATTGTAGCCTTGTTCGCTCCGCGCACGGGCCACAACGTATGAAAAGGCCCTGCAATAGAACGCGAGCGTTAGACGGCCAGCGGCCAGATCACTGTGAAGACGGTGCGTGGCGGCCGTTGGTGTTGCGTGGCCTGCGCAGATGCCTGGATGTTTGGTAATCGGTGGAGCCGCGGCGCGCAGCTTCCTGGGCGGTAAGGCGAACGGCAGGCTTGGGGGCGACTGGGGCGCGCTCGGCGGGGGCGTTCCGGTGGTCGGTGACCGACTCTGCATTCCCGCCGGATCGCGTGGCTCTATCTTTTCGACGTCCTACTCCGGGGACCATGATGCCAGCCGCGCTGCGCCAACGCATCACGATTCGCCCTGAGCAATGCGGAGGCCGTCCCTGTATCCGGGGTCTGCGCATCTGGATGATCGATGTGATCGAGCTGTGCGCGGCGGGCGAGTCCCACGCGCAGATCCTCGAGGATGGCGCTCCCCGTCGTCGCGCCGACCAATGCCGGCTTCGACAAGCTGCCAGCCGGAACCGTCGAGACGCTGCTCGAGCCCCAAAACATACTTGAGCTCAAAGGCATCCTGCCGCATCACGTCACCACCTTCGCGCTGGATCTCACCGACTGCACCAACGGGCAGGTGCTGCCGATGGTTGATGGCAATTCGGCCACGATCACCATGAAGGACGGCGCCACGTTCATCGATCGGGCCAAGGTGATCGGATCGGTGCGCGCCTCCGATGGCTGGGTGCACGTGATCGACGCCGTGATGGTGCCAAAGGCGAAGTAGTGATCGCCGGGTATGGCGTTCCGGCCACGCATCAAACTTTATGCGTCTTGCGGCATCATACTTGTCGGGAGACAGAGGTATCACCGGCACGTTCTTTTGTGGAGCGGGTTTATGCGGTCGGGAAAGCGCATACTGTACATCTGCACGGCCATCGTCCTCACGATGCCGCTCGTCGCCGTTCGGTCGGCGACGCTCTTACTGGTGGTCGTGCCGGATGCTGAGCGACGCAACGTCATCCAGCCAATCGCTGCCATGCGTGTCGCGCGCATGGCGCACACGGCGACCACGCTCCGGGACGGTCGGGTGCTGGTTGTCGGCGGCTTCACCGAGGAGGCACATGCGGCGCTCAGTGCCGAAGCCTACGACCCGGTGACCGAGCGATTTACGTTGCTGCCGGAGCTCCGTACGCTCCGTCACAGCCACACAGCGACGGTCCTCCGCGACGGAAGGGTTTTGTTGGTCGGCGGGTACGGAGCCGGCGGCCGCCCAGTCTCAGCCGCCGAGCTGTTTGACCCGGTGACCAACACATTTACGCCCACGGGAACACTCGGCGCAGCGCGGGCCGTTCACACCGCGGTCGCGCTGGACGACTGGACCGTGCTGGTCGCGGGTGGTGTTGGAGTTGAGTGGCGCTTCCTGGCAACGCGGAGCGGTACGACCCGGCCACGGGCCGATTCGCCTCTACAGGCTCGATGTCGGTGGCGCGCGAAAGCCATACCGCCGTGCGCCTGAACGATAGGCAAATCTTGATCACCGGCGGCCATCAGGGGCGACATGCGGCAATTACGCTTTACGCGTCGGCGGAACGCTACGATCCAGTCCGGGGCACGTTCCGTCGCGTCGGGGACATGACCGTGCGGCGCCACAAGCACGATGCGGTGCGGCTGTCGGATGGCCGCGTGCTTGTTTCCGGGGGCTCGGACGAACGGGACAACGCCGGCGTGTACCGTTCGTCCGAGCTGTTCAATCCCACCACCGACAGCTTTGCCAGCGGGCCGGCGTTGGTCCGTCCGCGATACAAACACAATGGCAGCTCGGTGCTTTTGCGCGATGGACGCGTTTTGCTGGCGGGCGGTGCGGCGCAAGCGGAAACGTTTGATCCAAGGCGGCGAGCGTTTGACGTCGTCGCGGGCGCCGACCAATTGATGGGGCAGTTCTCCGCAGTGGCATCGCTTGGCACGGGTCGCGTGCTGATCACGGGCGGCTACGGCAGCGCGCGCGGCCCGCAACCGTCCGCGTGCTTATACCGCCCGTAGCGCCACGACGCGCTGTGACCCGGCATGGACATGGGTAAAGGCTCGGATGCCAAGGGCACCAAGCAGCATGCGTATCATCGGGACCTCGAGCGCGATCGGTGCATCGGGGTTGATGGCACGGTATGGTGTGCATTACGCGACCAGGAGTGTACGCGAGACTCGCGAGAATTGATCAACCATTGCAATTGGTCTTCACATGCGACGCTCGTCCCAATGCGTGCACGCCGGTGCC
>JAYUWD010000442.1:0-10079 GCA_043753735.1 Gemmatimonadaceae bacterium | reverse complement strand
CCGGTGTTGCCCGTCCGATCCATTCCCGACGCGATCCTTCCGTTCCGCACATGCGCCGAGTTGATGGCGCTCGATGCAGGTCGAGAGATCCCCCTCTGGCAATGGGCCTCGCACTACGAGATGGCACGCGGCGCACTCGAGTCGGAAGCGGTGCACGAGATGATGCTTGATATCGTGCGTATTCTGCGCCGATCCATTGCGCAGGGCGTCGCAGGCACTGACTACGCGGACCGGCTGCTCGGTCCGCAAGCGGGACTCTTCGCCGATGCCATGCGCGATGCACGATTGCTCGACGCAGGTGCGCTCAATCGCACGGTGCTGTACACGACGGCGCTCATGGAGGTGAAGAGTGCGATGGGGGTGATCGTCGCCGCACCGACCGCTGGCGCCTGCGCGGCGCTTCCCGCGTCAGTCGTCGCCGTCGGTGAAGCGATGGGACGCTCGGAAGACGACATGGCGCGGGCCATGCTCGCGGCTGGGCTGATCGGTGTGTTCATCGCGGGACCGTGGACGTTCGCGGCCGAGGTGGGCGGCTGCCAAGCGGAAGGCGGCTCGGCGGCAGCGATGGCCGCCGCCGCGCTGGTCACGCTCGCCGGCGGCACGCTGACACAAGCAACAGGCGCGGCGTCGATGGCGCTGCAGAGCATGCTCGGGCTCATATGCGATCCTGTCGCGGCGCGCGTCGAAATCCCGTGCCTCGGCAAAAACGTCATCGCTGCCAGCAACGCCATGTCATGCGCAAATATGGCGCTCGCGGGCTTCGACGCGATGATTCCCTTCGATGAGGTCGTGGACGCGGCAAAGCGGGTCGCCGAGCGCATGCCGCGAGAACATCGGTGCACATCGCTGGGCGGGCTGGCAACCACGCCCACCGCGCTGCGATTGAGTGCAGCGCTGGCGGCGCGCCAACCAACGATGTGAACGGGGAGCGATAGCTGGAGCGCGGTTCGCCTTTGCGATCACGATCAGGCCGGGTCGCGCGCGCGCAGAGGCCGGAGACATGTATTTCTAGTGAACGCACCGACTTTGAGGCGCCGCAAATGCGATCGCCCGCAAGCGACCGCGTAAGGAATCTTCAGGCAGACGTGTCAAACCAAGACGCTGCATCCATCAGGGAAACAACACTCGCCGCCCGTCGAGCGACGTGAACATCGTTCGGCTCGAATGGCCTACGCCGGGTACTTGAACCAGCCGATGGTTGTTGCCGGGATTGAGTGCATTCATGTAGCTCATGAACGCAAGACCGCGCGAATACCGTCGTGCGCCTTGCAGGTTCGCGCCACACGCTACATCCAGATCGGCCGTGAGCGTGTCGGCCGTGCCGACCATCACAATCACATCGCGAGTCACCAAGTTTTGTTTGATCGACGCGGACGGTACCGCGTTGGCATACGTGTTACGATTTTGTAGTCCATAGTGCCAGTCGTCGTAGTCCGGACATGTTGTGGCAGCCCCTGTGGGAATCGCGAAGCCGGAGCCGGCCACCCGTTCAGGGCCGAGGTAAAGCCACGTGGACGGATTGGCCGCAACGTATCGCACTTGCGCTCCCGCAAACGTAAATGCGATCCGACTCGTCGCGGCGAAACGGTGCACCAACTGTGCCCCTGCGGAGTGACCGGCGACCACGATTGTCATGAGTCGCGGAAACTTGGTGCGATCGCTGAGCCGGACGATCACGCTATCGATGGCCGCGAACGCGCTAATGCGCGGGAGTGGACCCGCACTACTGGACAAATCGCCCACTCGCCATCCGTTACTGGTCCAGTAGGGCTCATCTGCGGCCGGCGCATCGTCGATCGTCACAAACCGCGGCGCGACGATGATGGTGTTGAGCACCCGCCCGGAAAGCGTTGCCGCTTCCTGCATGTTGCTGAAGTACTCATCGGCGTTTCGTTCGGTGCCGTGCACCACGATGACCGCGAGTGTGACCAGAGAATCGCCTGCGGCGAGCGAGAAACTCTGATAGCTCTGCACGAATCGTCCGGGGGTGACTTCAATGCGGGCCAAACACGACATCACTTCGCGACGGCAGGGTTGCCGAGTGCTCACCGGGACGCCAGTAGCGTCCGAGCTGCCACACCCGGCGACGGCCGCGGCGAGCGCGAAGCTTGCGCACCACCACGCTGTTCGGCGTGCGTTACCGCGCGTTGCAGTCATTTGCACGCGCTGCGCCGCCGTGCGATTCATCAAAAACATGTGGTAGGGATCAGGGCACCAGCGATCGAATGAGATAGAACTGCTCCTGCCGCGGACGAAAGAACCGATAGCCCTGCTCCGTGAGGTACGCGTCATCTTCGAACATGATGTACACCTTGCGGCCACCCCATTCAGCAACTGGCGTGGCTGCGTTGAGTTCTACGGAGAGATAGGAGCCGAGGCGCAGTCGCGCGTTCTGCGAGGTGGTGTCGCTGCGCAGTGGACTGCGGAAATCGATCGAGGAACCGAGCCCGTGTCCCTGATTTCCGATGGGATGCGAATAGATCATGGCCTCGATGCCCTGCTGTTTCATTTCGGCCATCACGCCATTGAACACTCGGCCCCCGGTCATGCCAGGCCGCGCCACTCGCTGTGTGAGCGCATCCTGCAACGCGTTGGCGTTGGCCATGGCCTTCTTGAGCCCTGCTGGCGCATCGCTTTCGCCGGGGTGCAGCAGGTATGCCATTTTCTGCCAGTCGGTGTCGAAGCCCATGTAGCTGATGCCAAAGTCGATGTGCACCACGTCGCCTGGCCGAAGCACCGTGGGTTCTTTTGCAACCGCGAGGAAGCCGCGCGACGTGGCCAGCTCACCCGCCGCGCGCTGCACTCGCAGGTCGGGTTGAAACCACGTGCGCACGCCAGCCGCGCCGAGCATGTCGTAGAACGCGCGACGCACATCTCCGACGGTCGTCGTTCCCGGTGTGATCACCGCGCCCGACAGCGCACGCTTGACGATGGCCTCTGTCACCGTGACGGCGGTGCGATAGTGCTCCATTTCGTCGGGCAGGCGCGTGTCGAGATACTCCTGCGTCAGGTCGCTCGAGCTGACAAATGTTTTCTCGGCTTCGGGTCCGAGTGTCTCGGCCAGGAAGCGATAGCTGTCGAAGCCCAGTGATCGCGTTTGGCCGCGCGTGCCTCGAATCGCAAGTCCGATTGTGGTCGGTTTGTACTGCTGATGCAAATCGCGCAGCGTGGCCGCCGGAGGGCGCGGTTCGGTGGACGGTGCGTCGAAGAAGCGGGCGAGATTTTCCTCCGTGTAGGCGGTGATGGCGAACTTCTTGAGCCCCGCGTCACCGGCATCGATGAACACGAAGAGGTCGCGGTTGCCCGTGTAGGGGCGCGGCGGCGCGATGAACTGCGTGATGGGATCGTCGTGAAATTCCTCGTTGACCACAATCCACATGCCGATGTCGTGACGCCGCATCATCGACAACAGCGCTGCATGCCGCTGCGTCAGCCAGCGTTCGCGCACCTCGATCTGCTGCGACCATGACAGCAGCGCGTCGGCTTCAGGGACGCGCGCACCCGTGGGCGGCTGCGCGGAGAGCGAAGTCGCGGAAAGCGCGACGGCGATGACGATCAGGGTAGTTCGTATGCAGGGCATGGACCGAATGGTACGGCCATCCCGAATCGCGGTCTAGTGTGAGTGACGCGTCGCTCCCTGCCTATGACCCGCCCATCCTCGGCGCACTTTGTGCTTTTGATATATCGACGATATAACGGCTGTCGCATGTTGCGCATGACACGCTTCCGACATCATACTTAAGCATGGCACTTACACTACGACTCCGGTTTCCCGAGCTCCTCGAGAGCAAGGGCATCACCCCATGGGGGCTCCACAAGCAGTCCAACGGGCGTATCACCGCCCCGACTGCTTACCGTCTCGTCCGCAAAAAGGGCGCACTCACCGTCTTTCCGCGCGAGACGCTCGAAGCGCTTTGCGACGTGCTTGGCGTGACAATCTTCGACCTTTTCGAGCATAAGAAAGCCGCGAAGAAAAGCAGCGCCAAGGCCACGAAGAAAGTGGCAAAAAAGGGTGCGAAAAAGGCGGCCAAGAAGGCCACAAAAAAAGTCGCCAAGAAGAAGCGGTAACAAATACGGCGGATCGGTGCGCGCGCGCGGAGATCCCGCGCGCCGCCACGACGTCGCAGTCTTCGTGGTTCACGACCCGCTCTCAGCACACAGACGCACGTTCCGTTCGCCGCTGACCGTTGACGATCCGTGCCCAAGTCACCTCAAGTATTGATGTGTGCCGGGTCTCACCGACATGGTGTTCGCCACCAACGCGGGACTCAGCTGTCAGGGCACGATGCTGGCGCTCCACGATATCGAGAGCAGCACCTTCAGATCATCGCTCGGTGTGAATCGCTCACCCGGGATCGGCGCTGCAAGGCTGCGAACTTGACTTGATGTTTTCGACGATGTTGCACTCGATCGGCGTCGGGAACATGACAGCGGCAGGCGCGAAACTGATCTGCGTCGACATCAGTCCTGCTGCCGTTACCAAGCTCGCAGATCGCGGCAGCATCGAATCCGTCGGTTGTCACCGATGTCGGATTCTTGATGCGCCTGCTCGCGCAACGACGCTGCGACGCTGCGACGAGAAGAAAAACGCTGCCGCCGTGTGTGCTGTTATGCGCCCTTCGCGAGTTCCCTGATGTATTGCGCCGCTTTCTGTCGATAGTGCGGTGGTGTCGAGGCGATTGTCGCGCGATGGGCGTCGCCGACGTCGCCAATCTTTCGAGCGGGTATGCCGGCCCAGAGTTCGCCACTGCGAACGAGTTTGCCTGGTGAAACGACAGCACCCGCCGCAATCAGCGCGCCGCTCTCGACCACGACGTCGTCGAGCACGATGGCGCCCATGCCGATCAGCACATCGTCGTGAATGATGCATCCATGAATGATTGCCGAATGGCCGATGGTCACACGCGCGCCGAGTTGCGCGTCGGTACCACTCCGGCTGGTGTGGATGAGAGCCAGATCCTGAACGTTTGTGTCCGCGCCGATACGAATCCCTCGTTCGTCGCCGCGCAACACACAGCCAAACCAGACACTTGCGCCTGTGGCAATGGTCACATCGCCAATGACGGTCGCATTGAACGCGATGAATACGTTTGACGCAATGGCGGGGAAATGGCCGTCGAAGGGCAGGATATTTGGTGTCACGGGTACTATCGTCACTCGATGGCTCACGGGGTTGGTCTCGACGCAGAATCTACACGTTGCGGCTGGTCGCGTTTGCTCCCATTTTCCCGCTTCGCGTCCGGCATTGCCGCCGCCGCGTCACCTGATTTCGGAGAAGTACGATGCAGCAATTGCAGCGGACCAGTCGTGCCCAGACACGACTGCCCTCGACGGCCTTGCGCCGCCTCACGGCCCCCGTGCTGGCGATCGCCGCCCTCGCGCTTTCCACCACCTCCGCCATCGCGTTCGCCAGCGTCGCGCAGGCCAAGCCTCAACTCAACGTTGAAACCGAACGAACCGCGCAGGGCGCACGTCTGACGTTCAAAGCCAAGGGCTGGGGACCGGCCGCACGTGTCAAGATCAGTGGAACGCGCGCACCCGGGGCCAATGGGGTGCAGGATTTCGGCGTGTATTCCGCCGACAGCAGCGGGAGCTTTTCCATGCGAAAAATTGTCGCCTGCACGACGTCCAACATGGAGGATGGCGCGAACGAATCGGTTACTGTAACCGCCGCAGATTCAGCGACGGGTGTGAAGGTTTCGCAGAAAGTGCAGGGCGGCGCTTGGGTATGTCAGTAGGCCTCCGCACTTTTAATTTCGGGCGCATCTCTGGATGACTGTCGTCATTTTCGTTGCACCGATTTTTTCGCCGGCCGCCTCCCAGATGATCGAGGCGGCCGCGTCGTTGTTCGGGGTACAGCTGGCGGTCATCGCGCAGGAACCACTTGAACGCTTGTCGCCTATCATCGCCGCGCGTCTCGTTGGTCATTGGCGCATCGACGATATTACCATCGCCGAGCAGCTTGAATGGGCAACGCGCGAACTCTCGGCGCGACTTGGGCCGATCCACCGTTTGTTCGGCGCGTACGAACAGGCGCAACTGCCGCTGGCCCTCGTTCGAGAACGACTGGGCATTCCAGGTTTGCCCAGCGCGGCAGCAATGAACTTTCGCGACAAGGCGCGAATGAAGGATGTGCTGCGCGCTGCGAGTGTTCCTGTCGCGCGGCATCGCTTGATCACGCAACGCGTCGACGCAATCGAGTTCATCGCACAGGTCGGTTTCCCGATCGTCGTGAAGCCGCCGGCCGGCGCGGGTGCGATTGCAACCCACCGCGTTTCTGATTTCAACGAATTTGATGCGTTGTTGACAACGTATCCGCCGAGTGCAGACAAGCCGCTGTTGGCCGAAGAATTTCTGCGCGGCACGGAGCATTCGCTCGAAACGGTTTCGATCGATGGTCGCCCGATCTGGCATTCGCTCACGCACTATTGGCCGACACCGCTCACCGTCCTCGAGAATCCGTGGATTCAATGGGGGGTCGTATTGCCGCGTGAAGTCGACGATCCATTCTTCGACGATATCCGCACGGTAGGCGATCAGGCGCTTCAAGCACTCGGCATGACGACGGGGGTGACGCATTGCGAGTGGTTCCGTCGATGCGACGGCACCGTGGCCATCAGCGAGATTGCGGCCCGCCCTCCCGGCGCGCAAATCACCACCATGATCGCACGCGCACACGACTGTGATTTTGTCGGTGCCTGGGCGCGGCTGATGGTCGAAGGCACCTTTGTCATCCCGACACGTGAATACGCGGTCGCGACCGCGTATCTGCGCGGGCAGGGAACGGGACGCGTTGTTGGTATTGACGGTCTGAACGAAGTGCGGCGGGAACTGGGACCGCTCATCTGCGATGTGGCTTTGCCGAGGATGGGGCAGGTTCCCAACGGAAGTTACGAAGGAGAAGGCTTCATCATGCTGCGTCACCCGGACACCGCCACAGTACAGCGCGCGCTCCAATACGTCGTGTCGACGGTTCGAGTACACCTCGGCTAGTCGCGCCGCATTCACAGATTCTCTCACACACGATCGCCATGACCAAAACCGTCCTCATGCTGACCCCGGGCTATCCGGGTGAAATGCCCTACTTCACGCGAGGGCTCGCCATGCAGGGCGCGACCGTGCTGGGTGTGGCCAACGGCCCCGGACACGAATTGCCCGATCTCGCGAAGCGCCATCTGAGCGGCTATCTGGAAGTGCCCGATCTCTTCACCAATCCCGAATCGGCGATTGTGCAGATTCGTCAATGGCTCGGCAATCGCGAGTTGCATCGCGTCTGCTGTCTTTGGGAACCAGGCGTGGAAATCGCTGCGCAGATCCGCGAAGCGCTTGGCGTAGCCGGGCAGTCGTACGAGCAGGCGCTCAAGTTCCGCAACAAGGATTTGATGAAGCAGGCGCTCGCCGCCGGTGGTGTGCGGGTGCCGCGGCACGAAGTGGCGCACACGGCGGAGCAGGTGTTGGAAGGCGCGGAAAAGATCGGGTATCCGCTGATCATCAAGCCGATCGCCGGCGCTGGTTCGATGGATACGTTTCGTTGCGACAACATCACCGAAGTCGAGACGGCGATCTCGCAGCTGGGACACATCGCAACCGTCGACATCGAAGAGTTTATCGAGGCCGAGGAGTACACGTACGACACGATCTGCGCGAACGGCGAGATCCAGTACTTCCATATCGGGTTCTATCGCCCTCGTCCGCTCGTCGCGCGCACGAACGAGTGGATCAGCCCACAAACGCTGAGTTATCGCGACGTTGACGATGTCAAGCTTGCGGCCGGACGCGCCATGGGAGAAAAGGTGCTCAAGGTCCTGGGCTACGAGCACGGTTTCACGCACATGGAGTGGTATCTCAAGTCTGACGGCGAAGCAGTGTTTGGCGAAGTTGCCGCCCGTCCGCCTGGCGCGCGCACCGTCGACCTCATGAACTTTGCGAGCGACATCGACCTCTTCACTGGTTGGGCCGAAGCGGAGTTGTTCGGCACGTTCTCACTCGACGTCGAGCGCAAGTACAACGCTGCGTGTATCACAAAACGCGCGCATGGGCAGGGCCGCATTCAGCGCATTGAAGGACTTGATCGCATCCGCCAGCGGTGCGGCGATTCGATCCGCACGGTGGACCTGTTGCCGATCGGAACCCCGCGACGCGACTGGAAGAGCACCCTGCTTTCCGACGGGTACATCACACTCCGTCACACGGATTGGCAGACGACAATGGACATGGCGGACTATGTCAGCACAGAGCTGAATCTTTACGCCGGGTAGCAGTGTCTGTTAACCGCACTTGCGTTAACTCGGCGCGATCGCCATGTGGCGCCGAGTCCGCAGTTGAAGTGGGGTGCAAGCAACATTCACTGTGTATTCGCGGCCTTTTGACAGGGAAATTAGGTATCCAGCAGGCGGCACAGCCCTTGCTCTTTCTCGGTATCGGAAAGGCCGCGAAAGTGCGTGCCGGACGATACGCCCCTGCCGCCGGATAAAACGATGTCCAGAATTCTCGAAGAGCCTCCGATCGAAGCCGTTCGCGGATATTTCTCGCAGCTGTGCGTGATGCTGACGGGGATTGCCTCGGGGTTGGTGGAACCCTCGTCAGGCGACGCGCTTCGCTCCCCGACGTACCTCATGGGCCGTCGGGACGGTTATCACGTGGTCGTTGCGCATCTGGCGTGCAGTCGCTCGCTCAGAGAGGCGGCGGAGAAGTGCGTCGCGTTTGGTCGTGGCGTCTATGAGCGCGCTGAGGCGCACCCGTACGGTCCCGACTGGAGCCACGGCTTCGCCGAAGCCACAATGGAGGCGGCGTCCGACATCGCTATGTATGCGGCCACTCAAACGCTTCCACAGGTGGACAAGGCTCGCCTCCGCGCGGCCCGCGCTGCTGCCCGCCATGTGTCCCCGTTTTCGGGCTCGTGGCCCGCGCGCCCCGAAAAGCTGGACACGCCGCACGTGAAGCGCGACGGGTAAGCTGCGGTCGAGGCATTTCCGTCATATCGGCCGTAGGGAAATGGCGTCGGCTCGGTATATTCTCCGAGCATGTCCAACAAGCCAGAAACAGTACTCGACGCGCGTGCCCTCGATCGCGCGCTGCGTCGCATGGCCGACCAGATCGTTGAACTGAACTCCGGTACCGACGGGCTCGTGCTCGTCGGTATTCAGCGTCGTGGAGTGCAGCTCGCGGAGCGAATCGTGAAGATGATCGCCGGCACGGAGGGCGCGACGATCCCTTGCGGTGCGCTCGATATCACACTGTATCGCGACGACCTGCAAACCGTCGGCCCGCGGCCCGTGGTCGGTGCAACACATTTGCCGTGGACGCTCGACGATCAGCATGTGGTGATTGTCGACGATGTCCTCTACACTGGTCGGACAGTGCGCGCGGCGCTCGACGAGCTGGCCGACTTTGGGCGTCCGGCACGCATCGCCCTGGCCGTGCTGATCGATCGCGGTGGTCGGGAACTGCCCATCCATGCTGACGTGGTTGGACGCAAGGTCGATGTCACTGCAGGCAAACGCGTCGACGTCTTCATCGATGAACTCGATGGACGCGACGAAGTGGTGATCGCGTCGCGACACAGCGAGGACTGATCGGATGGCCGGTTCGCTGGGCAAGGACTTGCTCGGGCTCGCGGATCTCTCGGCAGATCAGATCCGCCTTGTTCTCGATACCGCGGTCCCGTTTCGCGAAATCTCCGAGCGTCAGATCAAAAAGGTCCCGACGCTGCGCGGCATGACGATCGTCAATCTCTTTTTCGAGCCATCGACGCGTACCCGCATCTCGTTCGAGTTTGCTGAAAAGCGATTGAGCGCAGATACGGTGAATGTCGCGGTCGCCGGATCGAGTGTGTCAAAGGGTGAGACACTCGTCGATACGGCGCGCAATCTGGAGGCGATGAAGATCGACATGGTCGTCGTGCGACATCCGGCGTCTGGAGCCGCGCGCTTTCTCGCCGAACGGATCGAGTCGAATGTCATCAACGCGGGCGACGGCACGCACGAGCATCCTACTCAGGGCCTGCTCGACCTGCTGACGCTGCGGGACAACTTCGGCGATCTCGCCGGCAAACGGATTTGCATTTGCGGTGATGTGCT
>JAYUWD010000441.1:0-3343 GCA_043753735.1 Gemmatimonadaceae bacterium | reverse complement strand
CCGCTGCTGGGCCGCACGTGCATCGGCCGGTCTCACTGCCGGCGCAACTACGCGAGTGACGGCGAGAGCAGCTAGGCGCGCTTCGCGCGGGCGCCCGGGACCGCGACTGTTGCACGATGCTCTCGGAGAAAGCGAACGAGCAAACGGCCTGCACCAAGAATGTGCTTGCGCAGCAGCACCGTGGCTTGGTTCACGTCATGTGCACGCGCCGCTTCCAAGATGGCGCGATGCTCCAGGCTGGCGCGGTTCTCGCCGTGTGTCAGAGCGAGCTGCATGCGGAGATACCGGTCCGCCTGCTGATGCAGCCGCTGCACGATCCCCATGGTGATGGGCCGTTCCGCCGGCGCGTACAGCGTGGAGTGAAACTGCCAGTTCATCTCTCCATACGCGACGATGTCATGAGTCCGGAGAGCGAGGTCGTAACGCACCAGTATCTCCTCCGCCCGCGCGAGATCCTCATTTGTGAGCACCGGGATCGACGTCCGGAGTAGTCCGGTCTCGACCACGGCACGCAACGAGAAGACTTCGTCGATCTCGTCGAGAGACAACGAGGAGACCACGGCCCCGCGGTGCGGGTGGAAGGAGACGAGTCCCTCGGCCTCGAGTTGACGCAACGCCTCGCGCACCGGGATGCGGCTGACGCCGAGCTCGTCGGCGATCGCATCCTGCCGAAGGGGTTCGCCCTCGGGGTGTGATCCGTTGAGGATGCGTTCACGGATCGCCACGAGGGTCATGTTTGCGAGCGTCGGTCGTTCGAGCGGACGCCGAATGGTCGTGGTCGCCTGCGGCGCAATCTGGGGGGCGTGCGCAGCGGTGCGGCTGGCCCTGTGGTCCTCGTTGGGACCTCGATCCGAGGCGTTCATGGACACGGTCGAAGGTGTGGCTGCTGAGGTCAAGGTGCGACGCGACCCCTAGGACGGTACAAGAAGCTTCGGGGAGGCACAACGCCGACCCGCGCTGCAGTTGAATAATGCTCGCAAATCCTGCGGTATATTGTATACAAAACAGCAATGGCGCTACCGTGGTGTTCTTCTGCGGTGTTTTCGGTGGTGGCAGCCTATGCGCAGCGACCGCATGGGCAAAGCGCAACGACCTCGACATGTTGTGACGAGCGTCGGCGACGGCGTGCCGTCAGCGCGCTCGGTCGGCGGGCTTGCTACATGTTCTGTGTCGGGATATTGTATCCAATGCGACGGCCAATCTCCACTGCCGCCTCACCGGCGCCGCGACGGCGTATTGGTGCCGTGAGGCATCAGATTCCTGCGGCACCTGGCACCCCGTCCTGCGTGCCGCACCCCGCCCACCCTGCAACACCCCGCCGTGTCCACTCCCGTCCACATCCTGACCTCCGCGCCCGCCCGGCTGTCGCACTTCGTCGGTGGCGCGTTTTGCGAGAGTGCATCGGGAGGATGGATCGATGACGTCAATCCGTCCGATGCGGACGATGTCGTCGCACTGATCCCGGAAGGCACGCCGGACGATGTTCGCGCCGCGGCTCAGGCTGCCGCTGACGCCTTGCCCCGCTGGCGGGCGCTCACTGGCCCCGCGCGCGCCGAGCATCTGTACAAGTGGGCGGATGCGATCGCCGCGCGGGCCGAAGAGTTGGCACAGGCCATGGCCCGCGAAGTCGGCAAGCCGATCGGTGAGTCGCGCGGGGAAGTCGCGCGCTGCGGGATGATCTTGCGCTACTACGCGGGTGAAGCGGTGCGCGAGATCGGGGACATCATTCCCGCCCAAGCCCCCGGTGCGCTGCAGTATTCGCTGCGCGAACCCTTGGGCGTGGTCGCGCTCATCACGCCCTGGAATTTTCCGCTCGCGATTCCGCTGTGGAAGACCGCGCCGGCGCTGGCCTTCGGCAACACGGTCGTGCTCAAGCCCGCGGAAGCCGCGTCCCGCATGGCGATTCTCCTCGCCGAAACGGCCGCGACGGCCGGTCTTCCCGCCGGCGTCTTCAACGTGCTGCTGGGCGCGGGGCCAATTGTCGCCACGGCGCTGCTGCGCGAGCCTTCAGTACGTGCGGTGAGCTTCACGGGCTCAGGCGCGGTGGGCAAGATCGTGGCGGGCATCGCCGTCGAGCGGAACATTCGCTTTCAAACGGAAATGGGTGGCAAGAATGTCGTCATCGTCCTGCACGATGCCGATCTCAGGCAGGCCGCCGTACTCACCGCAGCGGGTGCCATGCGCTACGCGGGACAGAAATGCACGGCGACCAGTCGCGTCGTCATCGACAAGCGTGTCGAAGATGCGTTCCTTGGCGAGTTGCGACGGGAGATCGAGGCGTTGCCGCTCGGCCTCGTGACCGAAGCCGCCACGGCGCTCGGCCCGGTCATCAGCGCCCGCTCGCGCGACAGCATCGGTCGCATCCTCTCCGACTCGCACGCCGAAATCGTCTATCAAGGAGCCGTTCCCGCCAGCGACGCCTACGCACGCGGCTTCTATGTTGCGCCGACCGTCGTGCGCGGTGTCGCCGCCGATGCCGTACTGGCGCAGCAGGAGCTGTTCGGGCCGGTGCTCGTCACGTTCACCGCCGATGACCTCACGCACGCGCTCGCATTGGCGAACGGAACGTCGTACGGATTGAGCGCGTCGCTCTTCACGCGCGACCTGCGCAGCGCGCTCACATACATCTCGCACATCGACGCCGGACTGGTGCGCGTGAACGGCGACACCACCGGGGTGGATCCGCATGCACCATTCGGTGGCATCAAAGGCTCCAGCTCGGGTAGCCGCGAGCAAGGTTCTGCGGCGCGGGAGTTCTACACCGAGATCAAGACGGTGCAGGTGAATCCATGATGCCATCCACCATTCACGTCATCGACTCGCACACCGAAGGCGAACCCACGCGCGTGGTGCTCGACGGCTGGCCTGCTCCCGAGGGTCGCACGATGGCCGACCGACGTGACTACATGCGCACGCATCAGGACCACCTGCGGCGCGCAGTCGTCTGCGAACCGCGCGGCTTCGACGCCGTGGTCGGCGCACTCCTCACGCCGCCGGTGCATGAAGGGTCGGTGACGGGCGTCGTGTTCTTCAACAACGGCACCTACCTCGGCATGTGCGGACACGGCCTGATCGGCGTCGTGCGCACGCTTCAGTATCTTGGCCGGCTCGACGTGGGGGACTGTCGCATCGACACACCGGTGGGCACGGTGTCCGCGACGCTTGATGTGGACGGATCCGTGACCATCCAGAACGTGCCGGCGCGTTGTCATGCGCTCGACATGAAGGTGCAGGTACCTGGTGTCGGCGAGGTGGTGGGCGACGTGGCGTACGGCGGCAACTGGTTTTTCATCACGCATCTCGATGCGGTCCCCGTGCGTCTTAATCGCGTCGGCGACCTCAC